>CAYLJT010000426.1:0-7520 GCA_964383995.1 uncultured Polyangiaceae bacterium | reverse complement strand
GAGGTTCGACAAAAACGGGATGTTTTGCGTCTGGAGCGTGTGGCGGCCGGTGGGCAGCACGCCCTGCACGCGACCGTCTTTGAAGAACACCGCGCACTCGTCGCTGTCGACCGTGAGCTGGGACCAAAATGGGATGGTTTGGTCGGGATGTTTGTAAACGATGAGGTGTTTGTGGCTGTCAGGCCGGGCCACCATCAGCTCGCGTACACCGCCCTTGACGAAGTCGAGGATACCCATCCGTATTGCTCCTTGTGCACGCCACGTCTTGCGAGGACGAAGCGGCCTGCAACATAATCGGCGCCCTTCGGCGGGGCAACCCGCCTCGCGCGAGTTGAGCGGAGCACGATGAATCAGCAGCCAGCCTCCCCCGGGGGCCAGACGTTTCCTTGCGGCAATTGCGGAGCTCAGCTCTCGTTCGATGCGACGTCGCAAAAAATGAAGTGCCCCTACTGCGGGCATTTGGCCGAAGCGCCGACCCAGCCGGTGGGCGGCGCGATACGCGAGATCCCCCTGGAGGAGGGCGTTCGGCTCGCGGCGCGGGGGCTCGGCGTGGCCCTGACGCAGGTCGGCTGCAACGACTGCGGTGCGACCGTAAACATCGCGCCCAACGAGCAAACCACCAAGTGCACGTTTTGTGGCTCGCAGCAGGTGTTGGCCCGGGAGGCCGCGGGCAACCTGATCCGACCCGAATCGATGGTGCCGTTCAAGATGGACAAGGCCACCGCCAACTCGCGGTTTGGCTCTTGGCTCGCGGACCTCTGGTTTCGTCCGAACGACCTGAAGCACATGGCGCAAGTCCAAGAAATGCACGGCGTTTACGTGCCTTTTTGGACCTTCGACGCGTTCGTGCAATCGAACTGGAACGCGGAGGCGGGCTACTACTACTACGTCACCGAGTCGTACACCGACGCCCAGGGCAACAGCCGCACGCGCCAGGTTCGGCACACGCGGTGGGTGCCCGCTTCGGGGCACCGCGCCGATGTCTTCGATGACACGTTGGTGTGCGCATCCAAGGGTCTTCCCGAAGAGCTGGTGAAGAAATTCACGACGTTTCAAACGTCGCAGCTCGTCCCCTACCGCCCCGAGCTGCTCGCCGGTTGGCGCGCCGAGAGCTACGCGCTCGAGCTGTTGCCCGCGTGGGACAAGGCCGAAAAAATCATGGTCGACATCCAACACGGCCGCTGCGGCCGCGACGTCCCCGGCGACACGCACCGCAATTTGTGGGTCAACAACGTGTTTTCGAAGCGCACGTTCAAGCACGTGCTCCTGCCGATTTGGATCGCCGCCTACCGCTACAAAGGCAAGCCGTACCAGTTCTTGGTGAACGGTCAGACCGGCGAGGTGGTCGGCAAGGCCCCCTGGTCGTGGGTCAAGATCATCCTGTTCTCGCTGCTTTGCATCGGCATCATCGCGGGCGGCGCCTACGCCTACGACTACTACCAAAAGACGCGGCCGATCCCGCCGCCGAACACGCTCACGGCGCCCGCCGTGGACCCCACGACGCCCACCACGACGACGGCGACTACACCCCCCAAAGCAACGGCTCCGAAGGCCACGACGACCACCAAGCCCACGGCGGCTCCGAAGCCCACGACCAAGAAGCCGGGCACACCTTGAAGGGCGTCGATATCAGCGCGCTTTCGCCGGCGGCGCAGCGTGTGCTCGCGCCCGGCACACCTCCTAAGCTCGTGGAGCTTGCCGCGCGCGGTGTCTTGCCAGGAGCGCGCCCGGCCGATGTGGTGGCCGTGCTCTTGGTGCTCTCGGCCAACGAGCGGCCCGAGGTCGCTAGCACCGCCAAGGCCACGATCGCAGCCCTTCCCGAGCCCGTGCTCGCGGGTGTCATCGCCGCCAACGACTTGGGCGAAGCGAGCATCGACGCGATCGCTCGCGCATACCCGACGCGCATCGACGTCTTGCAACGGCTGCTCGCGATGCCCGCGATCGCGATGGAGACCGTCGAGGAGATCGCGCGCAGCGCGAACGAAGCCGTCGCCGAGCTCATCGCCACGAACGAAGACCGCTTGCGCCACCACCCGCGCCTCGTCGAGCTGCTCTACCTCAACAAGCACACGCGTATGTCGACGGCCGATCGCATCGTCGAGCTCGCCGTTCGACACAACCTGGATCTCAGCGGAATTCCCGCGTGGGAAGAGGCTCGGGAGGCGATCAAAAACGAGCTCGTCAGCGAGCAGACCGAGGAGCCGACGCCTGGAGATCTCTTGTTCATGGAGGTCGACGCGATCGCAAAGGCCGTCGAGCTTGCCGAGGACGAAGATGCGTTCGTCGAGACCGACGACGGCGACGAGGTTCCCCAAGAGAAGTGCAAGACGTTGCTCCAGAAAATGGCGGCCATGACGGTGACCGAGAAGGTCCGCAGGGCCACTCTTGGCACGAAGGCCGATCGGGCGGTCTTGATCCGCGATCGCAATAAGCTCGTCGCGCGCGCCGTGGCGCGGAGCCCGATGTTGCAGCTCGCCGAGGTCGAAAACATCACGAAAAACCGCAATATCAGCGAGGAAGTGCTCAACATCCTCGGCAAGTCTCCGACCTGGGCGCGGTCGTACACCGTCAAGCTGAACCTGGCGCAAAACCCGAAGACGCCGTTGAGCCTGGCGGTGACCCTCGTGAACCAACTTCGCGAGGCCGATCTGCGTAGCCTTGCGAAGAGCAAGAACGTCACCGGGCCGGTCCGCGACGCCGCCCGAAGGCACCTCGGTCGGCGCAAGACATGACGACTTTCGTTCTGGTAGCCTCGCGCCGATGAGCGAGCTCGTGCGCTTCGGCGTTGCGATGGACAGGGGCCTTTTGGAGGCTTTCGATCGGCGTATTTTGGCGAGGGGCTACGAAAATCGTTCGGAGGCTTTGCGCGATCTCGTGCGCGCCGATCTCACGCGCGCAGGTTGGGACGCAGGCACGGTCTCCGTCGCCACGATGTCGGTCGTCGCCAGCCCCACCGCGCGCGATCTCGTGATGCGCCTCGTCGACGACGATCCAACCGTCGAGTCGAACGGCACGCTCGCGCTGCGAATCGGCCGTGATCGTCACCTGCTCGTGATCGTCGTCAAGGGTCGCGGCAGCGACCTCACGGCGCTTGCCGGGCGCATCGGCAGCGCCCGCGGCGTGCTTGGCCTCGAGCTCCTCCCGGTGTCGACCGTCGACCCGACTTCCCCCGAGCCGCCGGCCGCACCGCGAACGCCATGAACCGAAACGCTTCGACGCCGCCTATTTCCCTGGATAGACCGCGTCGCGTGCTGGTCGTCGGGGCCACGGGGCGCCTGGGTGTCTCGATCGCGAAGGGGCTCGTGGCGCGCGGCGATCACGTCGCGCTCACGGCTCGCGATCCGAACAAGCTCGACGCGCTCGCCGACGAGCTCGTGCGCCACGCGGAGCTCAAGCACGGCGCCACGACGATGTTCCCGCGGCCCCGCGTGGTGGTGGCCGATCTGAAGCACCCGGACGCGCCCGATCTCATCGCGTCCGAGCTGCAACGAACGGGGGGCGTCGACGACATCGTGTTGGCGTGCGGCCCCTTTCCGCGCACGCCGCTCGAGACGCTCACGCGCGCCGACCTGCTCGACACCTTGACGGTCCACGCCATCGCGCCGCTCTTGTTGGTGAGCGCATTGGCCGACGATTTGGCCGCAAAGAAGGGCGCGGTCGTGGCCCTCGCGGATGCGGGTGTCACGCGGCCGTACACGAATCACGTGGCTTATCTCACGGCGAAGGGCGCCCTGCAGGCGGGTTTGCGCGCGCTCTCGGTGGAGCTCGCGCCGCATGTCCGCGTGAACGTCATCTCCCTCGGCATCGTCGCCGACCCCGAAGCGGACGCTGACCCTTTGCGCACCCATCGCCTCGCAGCGCGCTCGCCGCTCGGTCGTTTCGGGACGGCCGCCGAGGTCACCCACGCCGTGCTCTCGCTCCTCGACGCCACCTGGTCGACGGGCGAAATCTGGGGAATTGGACGCTGATTTCGCCTAGGCGCTGGCCCAGGCGTTGATGCGCTCGGCGAGGTTCACGTGATCGTCGATGGTGAGCACGATGCGGTCGAAGCGTGCGCCATCGAGCTCGATCGTGAGCGGCGACGCGCGCTTCGAGCCCGTCGCGCACCACAGCTCTTTGCCGCGATCGTTGTAGTAGGTGCCTGCCTTGATGACACCCGGCAGCATGGTCCCGGGCGCTCGGATCTCTTTCCACGTGGAGGGCGGAAGCTCGTTCCGCGCGCTTCGAACCTGCCCCTTTTCAACGCGCACTTCGCTCGCAAGGCGGAAGGCCCAGAGGCGCTCCAAACCCTCCCAATGAAGGACCAACGCGTCTTGTTCGATGTCGATTCGCATGGTCGATCAATCTGAGCACGCGCCCCTCCACGGCAAGATCGAATCGGCACGCGCAGGCCGAAGCGGCGCCGATTTTCGCGCACGTCGCCGAGCGGTCGACAGGAGCGCACGCTTAGGCGACCATCCCCCGCATGGCGGACGGCATCCAGGAATACCGAGGCAAGAGCCTCATCGTGCGTTTCGATGGTGAGAAGTGCATCCATGCGCGTCATTGCGTGACCGGACGCCCGGAGGTGTTCGTCGCAAATTCGGAGGGACCGTGGATCCATCCGGACGCGGCGAGCCCCGAGGCGCTCATAGAAGTCTCCCACGCGTGCCCCTCCGGCGCGATCAGCTACCAACGCCTCGACGGCGGGCAAGACGAGCAGCCTCCCCGCGTCAACCTGCTGCGCATCCGCGAAAACGGCCCCGTCGCGCTCCACGCGGAAGCCACGATCGAGGGTCACGGCCCCGTGCTGCGCGCGACGCTCTGTCGCTGCGGTGCTTCGAAGAACAAGCCGTTTTGCGACAGCAGCCATATCGAAGCGGGCTTCCAGGCCAGCGGCGAGCCCGCGACGGGCGACACGTCGCCCCTCGAAAGCCGCGACGGCCCGCTCGTCGTCCGCCCCCTGAAAAATGGTCCGCTGCTCGTCGAGGGCAACCTGGAGATTTGCGCGGGCACCGGCCGCTGCGTCAGCCGGGTGAAGAAGACCGCGTTGTGTCGCTGCGGTGGCTCGGCCAACAAGCCCTACTGCGACGGTACCCACCGCACGAACGGATTCGTCGCTGAATGATCGGAGAGAGATACGCCATGGTTTCTCGTCGCACGCTGATCACGACCGCCGCGGTGTTGGTCCTTTCCGCCGCATGCAGCAAGAGCGATGTCTCGGACAATTCGTCGCCCAGCACCTCGTCGGCGCCCACGCCGGCCGCGGACCTCGGGCCGCTGCGCGTCGCCGCCGCAGCGGATTTGGCGCGCGCCTTCGAAGAGGTCGGCGCCGCGTTCGAAAAGGCGACCGGTAAGAAGACCACCTTCAGCTTCGGATCCACGGGGCTGCTGTCGAAGCAAATCCAAGAGGGCGCACCCTTCGATGTGTTTGCGGCGGCGAACGTCTCCTACGTCGACGACCTCATCAAGAAGGGCTCCGTTGTCGCAGACACGAAGGCCCTCTACGCGCGCGGCCGCATCGTGCTCTGGACGAAGAAGGCGGGTGACAAGACGCCCCCCAAGGCCCTCGGCGACCTCACCGACGCGCGCTTCACGAAGATCGCCATCGCCAACCCGGAGCACGCGCCGTACGGCAAGGCGGCCCAGCAAGCCCTCGAAAAGGCGTCCCTCTGGGAGACCGTGAAGCCCAAGCTGGTGTACGGCGAAAACGTGCAGCAAACGCTGCAATTTGCGCAAACGGGCAACGCCGATGCGGCCATCGTGGCGCTCTCCCTCGCGGTGGGCTCGGACGGCGACTACCTGACCATCGAAGAGGCCTTGCACGAGCCCATCGATCAGGCCCTCGCGGTGTGCGAGGGGTCCAAGCAGAAGGACCAAGCGAAGGCCTTCGCGACCTACGTCAACTCCAAGGAAGGTCGCGAGATTCTTCGACGCTTCGGCTTCTTGCTCCCCGGCGAGTCCCTCGCGAAGACGCCCTAGACCGTGGATTGGCAGCCGCTTCTACTTTCGTTTCAGGTAGCCGCGGTCGCAACGCTTCTTTGTGCGTGCGTGGGCACGGCCCTCGGCGCGCTGCTCGCGAGCCCTCGGGTCTGGGGACGCGACATCATCGATGTGCTCGTCACGGCGCCCATGGTTTTGCCGCCGACCGTGCTTGGCTACTACGTGCTCGTCGCGCTGGGCCGACGCAGCGTGCTCGGCGAAGCGTTCGAGGCCGTGACGGGATCGCCCATCGTCTTCACGCGGACGGGGGCCATCATCGCGGCGACCATCGGCAGCGTGCCGCTGACCGTAAAGAGCGCGCGCGCCGCCCTCGAGGGCGTGGACCGCTCGCTCGTGTTGGCCGCGCGCACGCTCGGCGCAGGCCCGCTGCGCGCGTTCTTCACCATCGAGCTACCCCTCGCAGCGCGCGGCGTTTTGGCTGGATTGATGCTCGCATTTGCGCGCGCGTTGGGCGACTTCGGCGTGACCCTGATGGTGGCGGGCGACATTCCGGGCGAGACACAGACCGCATCATTGGCCATTTACGACGCGATCCAGGCGGGGCGCGAAGAGCGTGCGCTCGGGCTCGTAGCGGTGTTGACCGCCCTGGCGATGGGGCTGCTCTACGCCGTCAACAAGCTCAGCGCGGGGAGTCGTGCGCGATGACGATGACCCTCGATTTGCACACGAAAACCGCGTCGTTTTCGCTCGACGCGAGCTTCTCGGTGCCCCCCGGGATCACCGTGCTCTTCGGGCCGTCGGGGGCCGGAAAGAGCACGTGCCTCGCGAACATCGCGGGCATCCGCACCCCCGATCGCGGCCGCATCACCCTCGACGACGACGTGTGGCTCGACACCGAAGTCGGCATCAACAAGCCCATCCACGCCCGAGGTGTGGCCTTCGTCTTTCAATCCCTCGCGCTCTTTCCGCACATGACGGGCGAGGCCAACGTGGCCTACGGCATCGATCGCCGCCTCGACAAGGCCGAGCGGCTGAGCCGCGCTCACGCGATGATGGAGCGCATGCATTGCAAGCACGTGGCCGCGCGCAAGCCCGTCACGTTCTCGGGCGGCGAGGCGCAGCGCGTGGCCCTCGCTCGGGCGTTCGCCATGGGCCCCCGCGTGCTCTTGCTCGATGAGCCGTTCTCGGCCCTCGATCGCGGCCTCCGGGGGGAGCTCGCGGCGGACGTTCATCGCATGGTGCGCGAGCTCGAGCTGCCTGCTCTGTTGGTCACGCACCACCGCGGTGAAGCTCGGCAGCTCGCCGATCGCGTGGTGCTCATTCGAGGGGGCCGCATCGAGGCCCAAGGCGCGGCGGGCCTCGTCGACGGCCTCGACGAAGCCAAAGAAGAGCCCGGCTCCGGAGCCTTCGACGACACCCCCCTACCCCTCGAGCGCGCGCTCCGCTGATGGAGATCGACATGGGAAAGCTCCACGTATTCGCGCTCTCGCTCCTCGTCTGCTGCCTCGCGCCCGCCTGCGACAAGACCGAGGTCCCGAACGATGGCAAGCGCATGCCGAACCCACCCCCGCCCGGTTCCTCGGCGACCAACACCACGA
>CAYLJT010000425.1:0-7529 GCA_964383995.1 uncultured Polyangiaceae bacterium | reverse complement strand
AGACCCGGCTTGTCGTGCTTCCGTTGGAAGTTCTCGTCGTCGAACTTGCCACCGTAGATGGACTTGCCACCCGTGCCGTTGTGGTTGGTGAAGTCGCCGCCCTGGAGCATGAAGCTCGGGATGACACGGTGGAACGACGAGCCTGCGTAGCCGAAGCCCTTTTCGCCGGTGCACAGGGCGCGGAAGTTCTCCGCGGTTTTGGGCACGATGTCGGCGAAGAGCTCCATGGTGATGCGGCCGGCGGGCGCTCCGCCGATGGAGACGTCGAAGTACACGATGGGGTTTTGGGTCATGCCGCGAGATAGGGGCGAAAGCGCGCCGTCGGCAAGCCTTTTTTGAGCTCCGCAGCCAACCCTGGCGGTCTGGCTCAGCGCCGGCTCCCGACCCTCGGTTATTCGCCCCCAAACATCAGCAATACCGAAAGATCCAACGCCCCGAGGCAATGGAACAACGCCTCGATTCGTGTGAATCGAGGCGTCAAAGACGATGGAACAGCGCCTCGATTCGAGCGAATCGAGGCGCTAGAAGACGGGCTTAGTAACGGCCGCCGCCGCCACCGCCACGGCCGCCGCGACCGCCGCCGCCGCCGCTGCTACGACCACCGCCGCCGTAGCCGCCGCCTCCTCCACCGTAGCCGCCGCCGCCACCGCCACCGCCACTCGTGCGCTCTTGCGCCTCGTTGACCTTGAGCGAACGGCCGTCGAGCATCGCGCCGTTGAGCTGGGAGATGGCGTTGGTGGCTTCTTGGGCAGAGCCCATGGTGACGAAGGCGAAGCCGCGAGGTTGCCCCGTTTCGCGGTCGGTGGGCATGGCGATTTCGCGGACTTCACCGGCGGCGCCGAAGGCGGCCTCGATGCTCTCGCGCGAGGTGTTGAACGAAAGGTTACCAACGTAAAGACGATTTCCCATGGGATGCTCTCTTGGCTTCAAGATGCTTCGGAGCGCCCTTTGGGGCTTGGCTCCGAACGAAGCGGTGTGACTTGAAAGTGGACCTGCCGCGCGGAAAAGCCCGCGCAACGCACACGGTGCGTCGTCCAGACATTCGAGCGAGCCCCGATCCCTCGTGTGAAGGAGAGAGAAAGCGTCGGGCCGAGAGCCAAGGGACGTTACGTGAGGGCGGCACCTTACGCCCCCTTTGCCACGCCCGCAAGGAAACAATTGCCAGGACCCACAAAAGTCGGCCCAGGGCCCCGTCTTACTCTTCGCTGCGCAGCTTGAAACGTTGGACCTTTCCGGTGGTCGTGCGCGGAAAATCGTCAACGTAGCTTATCTCGTGGGGAAACTGGTAGCGCAGCAGGGACTCTTTGCACCACGCTTGCAGGGTCACGGTCAGCGTTTCGTCCGCGGCGTGCCCCGTAGCCAGGATGACGAACGCGCGGATGCGGGTGAAGCCCTCGCGCCGGACCCCGACCACCGCGGCCTCGCGCACGGAAGGGTGCTCGATGAGCCGATTTTCGATGGCGATCGGGCTCACCCACAGGCCACCTACCTTCATCATGTCGTCGGCCCGACCTTCGTAGGTGTAGCTGCCGTCGGCCCCGCGGCGGTAGCGATCGCCGGTGAAGAACCAGGGGCCATGCAGCGTGGCGCGCGTGCGTTCGCTGTTGTGCCAATAGGCCGAGAGGGCGCTGTCACCGCGCACCCAAAGCACGCCTTCGGCCTCGGTCTCGTGCAGGACGGCGCCGGTGTCCGGATCGCGCAACTGCAGCTCGTAGCCGCGGACCGGCGTGCCGGAGCTGCCCGGTACGACCTGCCCCGGGCGATTGGAGCAGTAGATGTGCAGCATTTCGGTGGAGCCGATGCCGTCCAGGATCTCGACCCCGGTGCGCTCGCGCCAAGCGCGCCAATCCTCGGCGGGCAGCGCTTCCGCGGCGGAGGCACCGATGCGCAGGGAGGTAAGGTCGGCGCTCGCCATGGCGGGGTGCCCGAGCATGGCGTTGTACAGGGCCGGGACGCTGAACAGCACGCTGGGTCGGCGCGCCGCGATGGTGGCAAGGCAGGCCTCGGGGGTGGGGCGCCCGGCCTGCTGAATGGCCGTGGCTCCGACGTAGAGAGGGAAGGTAAGACCGTTGCCGAGGCCGTAGGCGTGGTAGAGCGGTGTGGTGGAAAATGTGCGGTCTTCGGGGCGCAGGCCGAGCGTGTCCTGAGCGTAGTTTTCGCAGGTGAAGACGACGTCTTTGTGGCTGTGGACCACGCCCTTGGGCCGCCCCGTGGAGCCCGACGAGTACAGCCAAAACGCCATGTCGTCGGGGTGGGTCAGCAGGGCGTCGACGTGGTCAGGTCCGCTCGCGATCCAGGCGGCGAGGGACAGCTCCGATGAGCTGGATGCGGAGGCCACCACCGGGATGCCCAGCGCCTCGGCATGGGGGGCCACGTGGGCGAGGAACACGTCGTCCACGAAGGCCAGGACGGCGTAGCTATCCTCCAGGAAGTAGCGAAAGTCCTCCGAACGAGCCAGGTAGTTGACCGGGACCGGAACGGCGCCGATGCGCAGAGCGCCGAGAAATGCCGCGTGAAAGAGCGGTGAGTCGCCCATGACCAGCAACACGCGTTGCTCGCGCGTGACGCCGCGCTCACGGAGCCGCGCGGCCACGCGGCACGTCATGGTGTGCAGGTCGGCGTAGCTGACCTCCCTGCCGTCGGGCGCGACGATGGCGGTCTTCGCCCCGCGCCCCGCGTCGAGGTTGTGGTCGGTAAGGAGCGCGACTTGGCGCGAGCGGGCGTCGAGCGTCGAGGTCATACGAGCCGCCGCTCAGGACACGACGGGCTCGGCCGGGGCCGCCTTGGCCTTCGGCGAGAGCGCCCAATAGATGCCGCCCGCAAGCAAGAAGCCCACGAACCACGCGTAGTCGTAGAGCGAAAGGGAGGCCTCGGCGAAAGCCTTGAAGCCGCCGGTCAGGCCCGCGAGATATTTCGGCCGGTCTCCGCCCGACAGCAGCATGAAAATGAAACCGGGCAGGTTCGGCAGGATGGCCACCACGGTGGCGCCGATGGCGGTCCAGTTGAAGCCGCGTTTGTACTCGTAGGCGCCGTCGCGCTTGTACAGATCGTCCACCGCCAGGTGCTTGTCTCGGACAAGGAAGTAGTCGGCCACCATCACGCCGCCGATCGGCCCGAGCAGCGCGGAATAGCCGATGAGCCAGATGAACAAGTAGGTGCCGGCCGAGGCCAAGAGCTTCCAAGGCATGATCAAGAAGCCGATGGTCGCCGTGATGTAGCCACCCATCCGGTAGGAGATCTTGCCCGGGCTGAGGTTCGAGAAGTCGTTGGCCGGGGAGACGACGTTGGCCGCGATGTTTGTGGAGAGGGTGGCGAGGCTGAGGGCGAACATGGCGATGACGGTGACGAGCGGGTTGCCCACCTGCGCCATGACGGTCACCGGGTTGTCGATCACCTTGCCAAAGATGAGCGGGGTCGCGGCGGTGACGGCGACGCCGATGAACGCAAAAAGACCCATCGTGGGCGGAAGGCCGATGGCCTGCCCCAGGACTTGATCGCGCTGGCTCTTGGCGAAGCGCGTGAAGTCTGGAATGTTGAGCGAGAGGGTGGCCCAAAAACCTACCATGGCGGTCAGACCCGGGAAGAACACGGTCCAGAAGCTGACCCCTTCGGGGAAGTTCGACCCCTGCGAGAGAACCGCGCTCGTGGAGCCGACCCGCACGAAGGCCCAGATCAGGAGGGCGAGGCCCGCGATGATCAGAAACGGAGCGGCCAGGCTCTCCATCCATTTGATGGACTCCGTGCCCTTCCAGATGAAGTACAGGTTGGCCAGCCAGAAGAGCGTGAAGCAGAAAAGCTGACCGGGCGACAGACCGAGGGCCATCCAGAAGCTCCACATCCCCTCTTGCGCAAGGGCGCTGCCCTCGGCGGGGAGACTGGCAAAGATGGGGCTCTCTGGGGTGCCGAAGGAGTTCACGAGCTCGAAGATGGCGAGCCCGCCGAACCAGGTTTGGATACCGAACCAGCCGCAGGCGACGATGGCGCGCATGACCGCAGGGATGTTGGCTCCCAAGACACCGAAGCTCGCCCGCGCGAAGACCGGGAAGGGGATGCCGTAGCGGGTCCCGGCGTGGGCGTTCAGCATCATCGGCACGAGGACGATGAGGTTGCCGAGGGTGACGGTGATGACCCCTTGCCACCATGCCATGCCCTGTTGCACGAGGCCGGACGCGAGCTGGTAGGTGGGTATGCAGATGCACATGCCCACCCAGAGCGCGGCGATGTGCCACATGCCCCAGGTGCGCTTGTTGGCGGGTACCGGCGCGAGGTCTTCGTTGTAGAGCTGGGCGTCGTGGTCGGTCGTCATCGCCTGGCGAGCCTATCCGAAACCGGGCCTTTGGGGGCAAAATCCGTTCGCTTGCGGGCTCCGGGCGGCGGGTCTCGGGCGGCGGCGTCGCGGCGCTGGCGAGCTGTGGATTCCGCCAAAAAATCCCGTGTCCGGAGTTTCCTCGCGCGTCGAGCCGTTGTACGGCCGAGCCATTGAAGAGCCGACCCCTCCACCCCCAGCCGTCCCCCCACATGCCCCGAGGGCTTGCGTGGGCGGCGGTCCTGGTCGCGACGCTCGCCCTCGCCGTGGGGGGCGACTCATGGGCCGACGACGCTCCCGGAGCTGCAGCGTCCCGAGTCTTGCCACGGGCGGAGGTCAACGCCCGCTGCGAAACATGCCACGAGGAGATCGCCGCCGAGTGGCGCGCGTCCTTGCACCGGCGCTCGTACACCGATCCGGTATTCCAGGCTGCCCTGGCCATCGAGCCCTCGCCCTTCTGCCGCGGTTGCCACGCGCCCGAAGGCGATCCCATGGCCGTGTCCGAGTCAGCAGCGGAGCTTGGCGTCGGCTGTGTCACCTGCCACCTGCGCGGCGGGGAGGTGGTAGGCGCGCGGGCTCTCGCGGCCAACCAAGAGCACCACGCGGTGCAGCTCGATCCGCGATTCGGTGGCGTGGAGGCCTGCGCATCTTGCCATCAGTTCGACTTTCCGGACCATCCGGGCGCCGCCATGCAGAGCACGGTGGAGGAGCACGCCGCTTCGAAGTTCGCGCAGCAGAGCTGTCAATCTTGCCACATGCCGAGCACGACGGGGGACCGCGGCGTCTCGCACCTGCGCCACGATTTCCGCGTGCAAGGGGATGCGACGATGCTCGCTTCCGCCGTCGACGTGCGGGCCCGGCGTGGGGCTTACGGGACGGTCGAGGTGGTGCTCACGCCCGCGCGGGTAGGGCACGCCTTCCCGACGGGTGACATGTTTCGCCACCTCGTCGTGCGTGCGACCGCCAGGGATAGGCAAGGTAAGATCGTCATGTCCGCCGCCCCGCTCGTGCTCGGGCGCCGCTTCACCGTCACGAGGAGCCAAGGGGGCGCGCTCGATCGCCTGCCCGTGGGGGACGATCGCGTGCCTCCGCCGCGCCCGGGACGGGGACTGGGCGACGAGCGGGTGGCTACCCTGCGCTTTCCAGATGCCATCGACGGTCTGGAGGTGAGCTGGGAGGTTGCTTACAGGAGGGTCGACCCGGTGCTCGGCGCGGCCCTCGGGATCTCGGCGGACGCCGACGAAACGCTCATCGCGAAGGGCGCGCTCCGCGCGCGGTAGGTATCCCATGTCTCGTGCATACGGCTTGTTTCCCCTCGTCCTCCAGCTCGCGGCCTGCGCTGCGGCCGCCGCCACCGACGCGCCCTCCGCGGGCCCGAAGACCTTGCCATCGGTAGTGATCCTGCCCAGCGCAGCTCCCCCGTCGAGCGCCGCTCCACCTGCGCCCAACGAGGGTCCACCTCTTCAGGAGGCGAGCGTCGTCCCGGAGGCCGAGCGCATCGACACCGCCGGTCGCAGCTTGCCAAATGCCTTCGCGCTCGACGGCACGTTGACGGAGTGGGGGGTCTTGGCGGTGCCTCCAGAGCCCGAGCTGGACCCCGCCACGAAGCAGCCGGGGCCGCGCAAGGCCGCCGCGCCGAATCGGCTCGCGCTCGCGCTGCAACCGACGCGCGCGGTGTTGGCCGGCGAGCTGACGGGCGATCTTGCCAAGGGCGTGTTCATCGCGCTGCGCTTCGAGAACGACGAGCTTCCTCCCGTCGGGATGTACCAACGCGGAGGAGGGATCCGCGAGTTTCAATGCGAGATCAACGAGAGCAGCGGCGAGGAGCTGAGCGGCCCCGAGAAGGCGTCGTGCGAGGCCATGCTAGCCGGGATCGCGCAATTTCAGGTCGACTACGCCGCGCGCTTCACGCGCGTTTACCGGGTGGACGCCGAGGGCGTTCGCAGCGTCGGGCCGGGTGGCCTGCAGGCCATCGAGAGCGCCGAGGCGCGCTGGCTAGCGGGCGACGGCAAGGCGACCTTCGAGCTCTCGCTCCCCCTCGTGGCCCTGCCTCGTTGTGCCGCGTCCCCCGTGACCTTCGCTTCCCTCGCGGCCCTGCCGGGCGCCGCCGAGCGTCCGGCAGCGACGATCCCCAACGAGCGCTTCGTAGCAACCTCCTTCGAGCCCGGCGTGTCCTTCGAGCCCGACGCTGCTGTCCGAGACATGGCGTTCTGGATCCAGCAAAACTCTCCTTGGTACGCCTACCGGCCCGCCCTCTCTTACCAGCCCGGCGAGGAGAACCGTATCGAGACGGTGGTGTACCCGGGTACGTTCGACAGAAGCTTCCTGTCCCTCGAACCGGTCCCTCTGTTCTCCATCGCCCACAAAAAGGGCGACCTGGAGGTCCTGTTCGTACAAGGGGGACGCACCGCCGTCGTGGTCCGCCGCGCAGGCAAGTTGTCCGAGACACCCGTCGAGATGTCGCGCACCCCCGACGTCGTCGTGCCGCGTGGCAAGGATCTGCACGTGCTCTCCGCTTCTTCTTCGATAGCCACCGACACCTGGACCGAGAGCGCCGATTTCGAGGCCGTGGCGATCCACCCGGACGGCAGTCAAGACGCCGTCGAGATTCGCGATCCCCAGGAGCTCTCCACCCTGATGTTCTCCAGCGTAAACGTCGTCCACGACGCCACTTGGAGCAGCTTCGGCTTCGTGGGTCAGACCCGCGTCTTCGAGGGGGTGGAGCCCCCGCAAAAGCCCCGTCGCGCGGTCGTGACGTACACCTGGTCAGCTCGCGAGAAGGCCTACATCGGCCGCCTCCGTTAGCAGGTCGAGCCCGCCTTTCGCAGGCTAGCGCGCGGCGCGGGCGGGGGCGCGCACCAGCTTGACGGTGCCCGGATCGCGGCCGGGTCGGGCTCTGCGTTGGGCGCGCTGCACCGCCTCCTTCACGACGTCTTGGTCCACGTTGGGCATGGCAAGATCCACCCCCGCCTTGGTCAGCTCCTGAGCGACAAGGCCTTCGAGCTCCTTTTTTCGCTTGGCGCTGGCCACGTCGACCTGAATCTTCCAGCCGTGAAAGCCCTCGGAGGCGAGGCGCTTGACCAGGGTCGTTCGGTCTTTCTGGTCGATCTTCACGGAGCACTCGTCGTAGAGGGCCTCGGCCTCGGGGGAGCTGCAACGCATGAGCTGGCTGCGGGCCTTGTCGTAATTGCCCTGCTCCATCAACGCGCGCGCGTTGCGGAGG
>CAYLJT010000424.1:0-7566 GCA_964383995.1 uncultured Polyangiaceae bacterium | reverse complement strand
CTGTTCGGGCACGCGCGCGGGGCGTTCACGGGGGCCCACGAAGCCAAGGGCGGCTTGCTCGAGGCCGCCAACAAAGGTACCGTCTTCATCGACGAGGTGGGGGAGCTACCCCTCGATCTCCAGCCCAAGCTCCTTCGTGCGGTCGAGTCCCGCACCCTGCGCCGCGTCGGCGAAACCAGCTACCGCCCCTTCGATGCGCGCATCGTGGCCGCGACACACAGGGACCTGCGGGGCCGCGTCAGCGAGGGTTCGTTTCGGCAAGATCTCTATTATCGGCTGGCGGTGGTCGAGCTGCGGGTCCCGCCTTTGCGCGAGCGAAAAGACGACATTCCTCTGCTGGTAGAGCGCTTTTTGGCCCAGCAATCCCCGCCGCGCAGCATGGCCGATCTGCCCGCCGGTGCCCACGAGCTTTTGTCGGGTCACGACTGGCCTGGAAACGTGCGCGAGCTTCGCAACGTGGTGGCGCGCCTGCTGCTGTTTCCGGAGGTCGCCCGCGACGAGCTTGCGGCCTCGAGCCCTGCCAGCTCAGGGGCGCCGAGAGACCTCGATCGGCTGCTTGCTCTGCCCCTGCGCGAAGCCCGAGAAATGGTGGTCGAGAGCTTTGAGCGCACGTATTTGCAGAGCAAGCTGGACGAGCACGGCGGCAACATGACACGCACCGCGGAGTCCATCGGCGTATCCCGCCAGTTTCTCCATCGCCTGGTAGAGCGGCACCGACTGCGCGGGGGCGACGGCCGCTGAAGGCGTTTTCTCGCGTGGCGTGGGCCGCGACGCGAAAGAGCCGGGCCGCGTGAAGGCGCCCGGCTCTCGCGTTCGTCAACCTTTGGACATCAAGGAGGCGTGCAGGTCGAGCCGTTCCAGGAGCCCTGGACGATCTGCGTGCATTGGATGTCGGTCGGGTAGACCGCGTCGTAGATGCGCAGGTCATCCACCTCGAAGTTCGAGCTGGTGCCCACGGCGAGGTCGTTCAGCGGCTGCCCGAAGAGCGCGTACTTGTTGAACGAGTTCGGGATCGTGCCGACCAGGTTGCCATCCAGATAAAGGGTCAGCGGTCCGCCCTGTCCGTCGTTGAGCCCGGTCCCCGCATAACGCAGGATCAGGTGGTGCCAGGTGCCGACGGAGTAGCTGATCGTGGCACAGCCAAGCTGACTGCACGTCGTGAGACCCGAGCCACTGACGCCGTGGTAGGTCTCAAAGCCATTGTCGTAGGAGCCAAACTGCGGATCCGTCTTGCGGTCGGTGATGAGGCGCGGTGAGAACACCGGGAAGTTCGACGAATTCAGGACGGAGGCCTCTCGGTACCAGAGGCCCATGGTCATGACCTGTTTCGTACCAAAGAGAGTGCCCGTGCCGGGAATCGACACCGTGCTGGCAGCGACGGAGGTAAACTTCACCGCTTGACCGAACTTGCCGGCGACGTATTGCACGCTCGCTGCGCTGCCGTCGTAGCTCGGCGCGAGGGAGCCGAGGTTTTGCACGTTGCCTTCGAACGCGAACTGAATGATGGGCGTCGGGCTCTCGGAGGCGCAGGTGGACGAGCAGCCGTCACCGCTTACGGTATTGCCGTCATCGCAACTCTCCACTCCTGTCCAGACTTGACCGTCACCGCAGGCCGCCGGGATGCACCCGGGGAGACAGGCGTCGTTGCTCGACGCGTTGCCGTCGTCGCACGCCTCGTGCCCCGCCCAGACGGCGCCGTCACCGCATGTCGCGGGCGCGCAGGTCGTCGAGGGGCACGCGTCCGTGTCGATGTAGTTTCCGTCGTCGCACAGCTCGACACCCGTCCAAAGGTAGCCGTCACCGCACCAGTTGAAGGTGCACTGGTTGGTGCAACCATCGTTGTTGCTGCCGTTCCCGTCGTCGCAATCTTCCCATATCGTCCATGTTTGGGCCACGAAGCCGTCGCCGCACGTGGCTGGTTGGCAGTTCGAGGGGCAGTCGTCCGAGTCGATGAGGTTACCATCGTCGCAGCCTTCGACGCCAGGCGACAGGATGCCGTCGCCGCAATAGGCGATCGTGCAATTCGACAAGCACGAGTCGGAGTTGGACGTATTGCCGTCGTCGCACTCCTCGGTCGCCGGGTTGAGCACGCCGTCCCCGCATACTTCAGGGATGGTGTAGCAGACCTTCAATTTCGGGCGCGATGCAGACGGCGCCTCGGACGAACCGAAGGCCACGCGGCCTGTGGTCTGCTCAAGGAGGAGACCTTCGTTCGGCGCGCCTTGCACCCACGCCGCGACCTGTGGGGTAAGGTCGACGAGAATGGAGCCGCCCGCGGGGGTGAGGGACGGGTCGAACGTGGCCAACGTGGTGGACGCGTCGTATGCGCCCGCGAAGCTGTTCCACGTCACCACGTCTTCGACCCAGGGGGCCGTGACGGGGTGCAGCGCGACCGTTCCGCCACCAACCCCTACGGCCTTGCGCAGCGTGAGCTGGGCCGACTGAACCGCAGCCCCATCCGGGATCGCCGCCAGATCGAAGCGCAGGAGCCCCTGCCGCGTATTGACGCCGAGCGTGCCTGTTTCGATGACCGCGGTGGTCCCACGGTTGGAGCTACCGAGCGTGGGGTCGAGGGGGCTCGTGATGAGCGTCGCGTCCGCTACGGACAGGCCCGCTGGACCGCGGAAGAGGATCTGGCAGGTCACGTCGCACGCGTCGCCGACACTGTCTCCATCGCTGTCGGCCTGAGTCGCGTTGTATGCCGAAGGGCAGTTGTCGCAGACATCGCCTAGACCGTCTCCGTCACCGTCCGTCTGCGTGGGATTCGACGCAGAGGGGCAGTTGTCGCTGAAGTCGCCGATGCCGTCGCCATCCCCATCGGGGGCCGTGCAGCAGGTGTCCACCAGGCTCCCGAGGTAGAGGATGTTGTTCGGCGTGCTGAAGAGGTCCTTCTCGCCGCTGCTCACCACCCGGCCATCGTCGAGGCCGACGATCGCGCCCTCGATCGCCGCGGAAAGGGGGACTTGCGTCCACGAGTCGGCCGCAGGATCGTAGACGTCTGCTCGGGGGACCGCACCGCGACTGATGAGGACAGCGGAGTTGCAGGGCAGTGCGAAGAGCTCGGGTCCACTGTGACCCGCGGGGGCTGAAGCACCGGCCGACCACGAGTCCGTGGCGGGATCGTAGCGATACATCTGTGCGCCATTGCCGCCGTGCGCGAGAACAAGACCCGAAGGCAAGGTGACGGGCGTGAGGCCCGCGACAGGTGGTGAGGCCACCGTGCTCCAGTGGTTCAGCGCGGGGTCGAACACGAACGCACCCGCACCCGAGATCGCCAGCGCGCGACCGTCTTTGAGCGCGGTAAGCGGGGCGGGTCCGCTGAACAAGAAGCCACCCACGGACGTCCAGGTGTTCGTCGTGCGGTCGTACAGATAGCTCTCCGACTGGCCAAACCAGTACGGGTCGTCGCCTGTAAGGAGGACCTTCGAGCCGGGGAGCGCGACAATCGATACGGCGTAGTTGGCGGCCGGCACGGAGGCCGCCGAAGACCACGCATTCGTCACGGGATTGTAGAGCCACGGGGTTTGCGGCAAGATGTCCCACCAGCCGCTAAAAGGGACGCCGCCGTAGACGAAGACCTCGCCCGTATCGAGGGAGACGGCCTGGTGATGCAACATCTCCGTGGGAAGGTTCGCTGCGGGGGATTGGGCCCCGGTGGCGGGGTCGTACACCGTAGCGTCATAGACGCCCGAGAGCGACGCCCAGCCCGGAGCGCCGAACACGTACACGACCCCTCCAGAGAACAGGACCTTGCCATTTTTCATCAACACGCCCGTCGGCGAGTCGGCGTCGAAGTATTGGCCGTAGCTCGCCGATCCCGGAGCGCACACGGCGCCTTCGGCCTCGGCGATCGACTCATACCCCGAAGACGGGAGCGAAGAGCCCTCCGCGCCGCTACAGGCGGCGGCCAGGAGGGCCAGGGGCAAAGCACAAAGGCGCGGCGACAATCGACGTGCTGTCATGTGGATTCCTCCGGGGTCGGATTCGCTCGCGCTTGCAGCGAGCAAAGACCCGTCGTTTGCGGTTGGCGGGTCGCGGGAGAATCCGTCACGCAGATTTGCAGGCCCGGAGGGTACGTCGAAAAGTCACACCGCCCCGACCCAAAGAAGGAGCCGGAGCGTGGGGGCTCAGGGGAGCCAGCAGATGTCGAGGGCAGGTCGGTCGAGGAGGGCCGCGTGCTCGCTCATCGCGTAGCTGGTTTGCGCGCTGGCTTGGTCGAGCAGCAGGCCGTCGTTGGCCGCGCTGCCGTCGACCCAGGCTTGGGCCAGAGCGGTCAGGTCGAAGGACACGCCGCAGGTGCCCGAACCGCTTGACGACGAGAAGCTTGCCACGGGCGCAGCGCTAAAGGCCGCTCCGATGGCGTTCCAGGTTGCCGTCGCCTCCGACCAGGGCGTGAGCACCTGATGCACGTTGACGGTGCTCGGGCTGGAGGTGGCAGCGCAGACGGTAGCTGTCGCAGACAAAACCTGAGCGCCAGCGGGGATGGCGGAAAGGTCGAAGGACAGCAAGACGCGGCGGTAGCTCGCGCCCACGTAGCCGGTGTTGCCGCGCACGGCCGCACCGAAGTTGTTGGCGGGCTTGTCAAGGGCGATAGGTGCATCGGTCACCGTGCCAAAGCCGCCGCGGCGGAGCGTGAAACAGGTTACGGTGCAGGCATCCCCGGTACCGTCGCCGTTGCTATCGAGCTGGTTCGGATTGGCGTCCAGTGGGCAGTTGTCGCAGACATCGCCTACCCCGTCCGCGTCGCCGTCGGCCTGATTCACGTTGATGTCGAAGGCGCAATTGTCGCAGACATCGCCGATGCCGTCTCCATCCCCGTCGCCCTGGGCGGCGTTGGAAACGCCGGCGCAGTTGTCGCACAGATCGCCCACGCCGTCGCCGTCCGTATCGGGGCCGCAATTGGCGCCGAACCCTTGGAGGACGTAGATGCTGTCCTCGAACTGGCCGAAGGTTGAAAACAAGAAGTCGCCGCTCAAGGGATCGATGGCGGCGCCCTCGGCGCCCACCAGACCGGACACCACCACCGAACGGGTAGCCGGAATGGGATCGCCCACGCCGTCGACCTGGTAAGCAACGATGTTGCCGTCGTAGCCGTCGGTGTACTCCGAGACGATCACATAACTGTAGTCGGTAAATCCAGGGGAGCCGGGGGGTACGTAGAAGATGCCCTCGGGTCCGCCCACGATGGTCGGGCCCTGGATGCCACTTGTGATGTCAAAGGTGCCAAGGCCGTCGGGAGAATAGGCGAGGGTCCACCATTCGCCACCGGGCCACGAGACGAACTTGAGCTGACCGGCACCGGCGTAGCCAGGCGGCACGAAGTTGAGCCCGCCCGGTGAACAGTAGCCGAGCCACGGATCACAGGGGCCCACGCCGATGGCGGTAAGGTCGACGATCTTGTCGGTGGCGGTGCTGCCGAGCTTGGTCTGACCGACCTCACCTTGGGGCCAGCGAGCGAGAAACAGCACGTTGTTCGGACCGTAGGCGACCCCACCGTCGTTGTAGGCGCCGTCGGCGTAGTAGCTGGCGCCGCCGCTGAATCCCACGACGTGGCCGAGGCCGTCGCGAATCACGGACACCGAGTACAGGGCGCCTGCGACATCGTTGGCTGTACCACCGATAATGATGGTGTTGGGATCGCCGAACTTGAAGGTAAGGCCACCGTAGGGCTGGGGCAGACCGGCGATGGCACCGAGATCGAACAGCGAGTACGAGGCGTCGTAGGGCGCCTCCACGGTCTGCGCGCTCGCGACGCTCGCTGCCAGCCACGCCGCGGCGAATGCCCCCAAACTCAATGTAACGGACCTGGTTTTCATGAGCACCTCCTTGGGGTTGCCGAAACGAGCGGCAACTGCTGCCTGGGCTCTGTATACACCCCAGGGCAGGCCTCGTGCTCTACAAAGGGTCAGCTCACGATGAAATCACGCTCCCATCATGGAGCTCGGGGCCTAGGCAGACCGCTGCGTCCAAAAGCTGGCCTTCGTCCGAGACCGCACGCGTGCTCGACGCGCCCTCCCTCGATGGCGCGTGCGGGAGTGCAAGACCGCCCGAAATCGGCTAGCCTTCGGCAACCGACCTACGATGTCTACCAAGAACGACAGCTCCACCAAAGTCCCTCGACACCCAGCCGCCAAAGTCGCGCTCGTCACCGGTGGCAACCGGGGCATTGGCCTGGAAATCTGCCGCCAGCTCGCGCAACGCGGCATCACGGTGGTGCTTGGTAGCCGCGACCTTTCGGCGGGTGAGCGGGCGTGCGCCGCGCTCTCGAAACAGGGCCTCGCGCTGGTCGCTCGCCAGCTCGACGTCACCCAGGCGGCCGACGTGGACGCCCTCTACCAAGGATTGAAAGCGAGCTACGGAGGGCTCGATATCCTGGTCAACAACGCGGGGGTGGCGATGGACGGTTTCAACGCGCACGTGGCAAGGTCCACCCTGGAGGTCAACTTCTTCGCGCCGCTCCGCCTGACAGACAGACTCCTGCCCTTGCTGCGCCCAGGAGGTCGGATCGTGATGTTGACGAGCGGGCTGGGCGATACCCACGGTCTGCCTGGCTCGTTGCGCCGTGCGCTCCAGGCAGACGACCTGACGCGCGAGGCCCTCGTGGCGCTGATGCAAGGCTTCATCGACGGCGTGGCGGCCGGAAATCACCGCGCGCTCGGCTGGCCGTCGTCGGCGTATTGCGTATCGAAGATGGGCGTCAACGCGCTCACCCACATCTTCGGGCGCGAGCTTGCCAACGACCCGCGCGGCATCCTTTGCAACGCGGTCTGCCCTGGCTGGGTGCAAACGGACATGGGTGGCGCGGGCGCGCCGCGCTCGGTCGAAGAGGGCGCCGAGACCCCCGTGTACCTGGCGTTGCTAGCCGACGACGGGCCCCAGGGCCAGGTCCTTCGCGACCGGGCCATCGTTCCCTGGTAGCCAAAGGAGCATCGATCCACCTGAATCGCTGCGCTAGGCTCGCCCCCCACGGATGGAGTTTGCACCCTTCAGTCCCACCTTTCGTTGAGGTGACCATGCATTTCCACGCCGCCATAGCTGTCCCTGATGCCTACAACATTCGTCGTCACGCCGGGCACCGGCTGCGGCTCGGACGGCGCTTCCACTGCCAGCACCGGTGAAACGAGCGGTGGCGGCGAAAGGCGGTGCAAGCACCTCCGCCAACCCTTCCGCGTTAGCTGCTCCAGGTGCCGCCGCTGGCCTCGCAACCTTGCTGCAAGGACGCCGCATCGGGGCCCCCGCCGCGCTAAGAGTGCCACGGCGTCCGCGCGCGGCAGCTCTTCCTGGCGCTTTGGATGGATTTGCGCCCGGCATGGCGGAGAGGTCTTTCAGTTGGCCGCCTGGCGAGGGCTTCGTTCGCCGGAAAGGACCCGCGCAGGCCCGTAAGACAATTTTTTTTTCAGGACACGCTTGATTTTTTTTTTGTCTCTCGCGTTACGCTCATGCTCGCTCTATCGCCAAGGTTTCTCAGCGAGCTTCTCGGCGACAAGCAGCACGACGGTCCCGCTCGGGGGGACCACGTAAACGGACGGCGTGGACAGGGCCTCACGGCTCTACGGAGGAGTCATG
>CAYLJT010000423.1:0-7586 GCA_964383995.1 uncultured Polyangiaceae bacterium | reverse complement strand
CCGCGAATCGAGCGGATCCAACCGGCGGCCACGTGCTGGTGGTAGCGCAGGCTCAACACCAGGTGGCGCAGCTCGGAGCGCGCCTGGTCGAGGCCTGCCGCGGTGAGCCCGGTGATCGCGTCGCGCTTGCTGCTGGAAAGGTAAGGTAGAAGTCCGAGACGTTCGCGGTTGAGGGTGCTGACCTCTTCCAACAGAGCCGCCGCCCGCTCTTCGCGCAAGCTGCGCTCTTCCAGGGTGACCTCCTGGATGAGGCGGATGACCGCGGCCCTGCGCTCGCGCACCTGATCGGTGGGGATGTCCGGTGGAATTTGTTGCAGGGGGTCGGCTCCGATGGCCGGTACGTCGGAGGTCGCGGCGTTCGCCGCGTCGAGGGAAGCTTCCAGCTCGTCGCGCGACAAAAGCAGGTTGCGCCGCAGGGCGTCGTAGGTCGCGTCGACCTCGGTCGCGGCGGCCGACTTCGCGTCGCGCGCGCGGCGCTGCCAGCCGAGCACGGTGTCTTGGCGCGTGGCAAGATCTTCCCGAATGCCCTTGAAGCGCTCGCGCACGGACAGCACCGAGCGCTCGACGCCGATCAAGCGCGCGAGCTCTTCGCCTACCATGCGCTCCGCTTCGGAGCGCGCGAGCCTGGCCGCTTCGAGCGCCCGTTGACGCTCCTTTTCGGCCTCGCGCAGCCGCCGCTCTTCCTCGGTCTCTTTGGGCTTGGCGGCCTCCACCCGGGCAGCATGGTCAGAGAGCAGCGCGGCCCTTTGCTCCGGGGGCAACGTGTAGAACTCGAGCCGCGCGCGATCGAGCTCGACCCGGGCTTGCCATCGCGCCGCGTCGAGGGCCGCGATCTCCACCTGGGTGGACGATGCGGGGGCCGCGGAGGCCGCCGTTTTGGGGCCCTTCTTCGGGGTAGGCGGCGGGGGCTTGGGGGAAGCTTCCTCCACCGCGCGCAGCAGCGCGCGCACCCGCACCGCCTCGATTTGCACCGCGGTCTCGTCGGTAAGGGCGACATCGAAGAGCGTCGCCGGCTCCACGCCGATGTCCAGGGTGCCTTGAATCAGCGCCCGCACCAGGGGCGTCTTGGGGTCCAGCGGCGGGGGCGCGACCTCCACCCCGGCGTCGGGAAGCTCGGGCGCGCCAGCGTCATCTGCCCGGGCCGAGCTTCCAAGGCAACATGCCAAGGCAACCAGCGTTGCCGGGGCTATCCAGTGCCTTCCAGGGACGAAGCTGACGCTCACGGAACCGATCTACCTCGATCGGGCCGAACAATCAAGATCACGGGCGTTTTACGCTTACCCCATGCTCGTGAAGTCGTCTGCCCTTGCCACGGAGAGCCAGATCTCCCGCAGCCTTTCTGGTGGCACGACAGGCTTGCGCGCCACCAGATCGAGCCACAAGACGACGCTTTCCACGCTGGCGCACAGCGCGTCGTCGGCCTGCCGAAAGAAGCGATTTCGCACCCGCATGCGGCGACCGTCCTCGGTGATTCCAGCCAAGGTAAGATCCACCCGAAAGCGCTCCAACAGGCCGATTTCGCGCTTGTAGGTCAGCTTGTCCTCCAGCACCACGGGGCCGACCTGGTGGGCAGCGAAGTCCTTCATGGACCAGCCGTTCTGGTCGAGGTAGCGCATGCGCGTCTCTTCGCTGCAGCCGAGGAAGGCCGCGTTGCGCATGTGTTGGTTGTAATCCATGTCAGCCCAACGGGCTCGGTACTCCACGAAGAACGGTGCGCTCATCGGCATCCTCTCGCTCGACGAATTTCGAGATCGAGAGGCTAGTCCATCGTTTCCGTGGCGTCGATGCGCTCGTTCTTCTCGTTTACCGCTCGCTGTCGAGGTGCTTCATCAGCGCCTCGGCGTAGCGCGTGCCAGCGACCTCGGCGGCCGGTGCCGCGGCCTCCACGGCGGCGATTTCCTCGGGGGACAGCGTGACCGATAGCGCGCTCAAGGTGTCGTCGAGCTGGGCCCGGGTGCGCGCGCCGAGGGTCGGCACCAGGGTAACGCCCTGGGCCGCGGCCTTCGCGCGGACGTAGCCCACTGCGAGCTGGACCGGCGTGACACCCTTACCTTTGGCGACCGCCTGGAAGGCGTCCGCCAGCCTGCGATTTCGCTCGCCGTTCTCCCCGCTGAAGCGCGGTAGGTGGGCACGAAAATCCGTGGGCCCGCTGGGCTTCGAGCCGGTCAAGAGGCCGCGCGAGAGCACGCCGTAGGCGGTGACCGCGATGCCGAGCTCCGCCAAGGCTGGGAAGATCGAGCGCTCCGGACCGCGGCTCAGGGTAGAGTACTCGATCTGGAGATCGACGATCGGGTGGATCTTGGCGGCGCGACGGATGGTGTCCGCGTTGACCTCCGAGAGCGCGATGTGGCGGACATAGCCCGCCTTCACCATGTCGGCGATGGCGCCGACCGTGTCCTCGATGGGCACCGCGGCGTCGAGGCGCGCGGGACGGTAGATGTCGATGTAGTCGACGCCCAGCCGAGACAAGCTGTAGGAGAGGAAGTTCTTCACGGCGGCGGGGCGCGCATCGTAGCCGGTAAATGAGCCGTCGGGCGCGCGCAGGGCGCCGAACTTGACGGACAACAGGAAGCTTTCGCGGCGGCGACCCGCCAGGGCCTTGCCAAGCAAGAGCTCGTTCCGCCCCTGCCCATAGAAGTCACCGGTGTCGAGCAGGTTGACGCCGCGCTCGAGGGCCGCGTGGATGGTGGCGATGCTCTCGCGCTCGTCCGAGTCACCGTACATGCCGGACATGCCCATGCAGCCGAGGGCGAGCGGGAAGGTGGAAGGCCCCGTCGCGCCGAGGCGGACGGAGCTGGAAGAGGCCTGTGCGTTGGTGAGGGTGTTCGTCATGGGCAACAAGGTGCGCCCGCTCCTCGAATTACACCAGTGAATACTATATATAGAAAACATGCCCAGCGTTTATGGAAGAGATCTCGATCTCAACTTGCTCCGCGTCTTCGCCGTGGTGTCCGAGACGGGGAGCGTCACGGAGGCGGCGAGCCGGCTCTACCTCACGCAACCCGCGGTGAGCGCGGCCCTCCGGCGCCTGACCACGGCGGTGGGCGCACCGCTGTTCGTGCGGGCGGGGCGCGGCCTCGCGCTGACGAGCCGCGGCGAACGGCTGCGTGCAGCCATCCATCCCCACCTCGCGGCGCTAATCGAGGCCGCCCTCGAGCCCGCGCCCTTCGATCCCCGCACCAGCGAGCGCACCCTGCGGCTCGGCCTGGCCGACGCCTCGGAGCTCTGGCTCTTGCCGCGCCTGCTGCGCACCCTCGCGAAGGAGGCGCCGAACCTGCGTGTGATTACCCTCGCGGTGCAGTTTCGCACGGTGGCGGCGGCCTTCGCCGCGGGGCTCGATATGGCGGTGACGGTGGCCGACGATCTTCCCACCACGGTGCGTCGAAGAAAGCTCTTCCGCGGCGGATTCGTGTGCCTGTACGACCCGAAGCACGTGGCGGTCGCCGGGCCGCGCATCAGCGAAGCCGAGTATTTCGCAGCCGATCACGTGATCGTCAGCTACAACGGCGATCTCCGTGGCATCGTGGAGGACGTCCTGCAACGGCCCCGCCGCGTGCGCTGCAGCGTGGCGAGCTTTTCCAACCTCGGCGCGATCGTCCAGGGCGGCCCCCTGCTAGCCACGGTGCCAGGCCTGGTCGCCGAACAGCTCCGAGTCGCTCGGCGGGGCCTCGCCGTGTCGCCCCTCCCCTTCCGCTTGGCAGGCGCGGCCACCGAGCTGCTCTGGCCCGCGGCCAGCGAGGACGACGCCCCCTGCCGGTTCGTGCGCGAGACGATCGTCGAGCTCGCGGCCGAGGTGGCCGCCCCTGCCTAACGGGCCCAACGGGACGGGCTCGCTGGGCCGCTCAAAAAACTAGGACCAGAGCGGGTCTCCCAAGCGCTCCCTGCTTTAGGATACTTGCCATGGACATCGCGGAGCTGAAGGCCTTCATCGCCGTGGCGGAGACGGGATCCTATTTTGGAGCCGCAAAATGGCTTGGTTTGTCGCGAACGACGCTGCGCCGCCAGGTCGCTTCGCTCGAAGCGCGCGCGGGGGTTCCGCTGCTGGAGGCGACCCGCAAGGGCGTCGTGCCCACCGCCGCGGGGCAGCTCCTCGCGCACCAAGGGCGCACCATGATGCACGAGGTCAGCGCCCTTTTGGCATCGATTCGCGAGGTCGGTCAGGCCCCCTCCGGGACCCTTCGCATCGTGCTGCCGGTGGGCCTCCCACCCCACGCCGTCGTGCCCTTGTGGGCCTCGGTGCGCGCAGCCTACCCCCACCTCCGTGTGAGCACGCGCACAAGCGACCACCCCCTCGACGACCCCCTGGCAGACGTCGATCTGGTGGTGCACTTCGGGGAGATCGCGCCCGGAGGCCGTTGGCTCTCCCATATCGTCATGCACGTCGAAGAGCGCCTGATCGCGAGCCGAAGCTACCTCGCGGCGCGGGGGACACCGACCACGATCGAGGAGCTGCTCGAGCACGATCTCTTGGCGTGGCAGGCGCCGGGCTGCGACCCCAGAACCTGGACGACGCGCACAGGCAGCACGTTCCTGGTGGAGCCCGTGGCCGTATCGACCGACATCCACATGCTGCGTCACTGCTGCATTTCGGGCTTCGGAATCGGCCTCGTTCCCGACGCAGCGCTCCCCGATCCGGGAGTCCCGCCAGACGCCTTGGTGCAGGTGATGCCAGGCATCGTGGGCAGGACGCGCGCGCTGCGGGTCAGTGTGCCGGCCGCCCTCGCGGAGATCCCGAAGGTCAAGATGATCCTCGACAGCGTGCGGCGCTTCGTGGGAGCGCTGTGAGCTTTACTGACAGACGCCGTGTTGGCAGGTAGTGGGGGGAGCGCAGGGGGGTGAGCACATGACAGGGGCGCACTCGCCGGCCTGACAGGCGTGGGTCAAGGGGCAGTCGTCGTCCACCTGGCAGCCGGGGACGCAGCGCTGTTGCCCGCTCTCGTCGGGAACCTCACCGCAGTAGCCGCCGGGCGGACAGCTCATGTTGGCGGAGCAGGGGGTGCAGCGCACCACGGCCTCGGGGCAGATGGACGGGTCGAGCAGGCACTCGGTCGCCGCGAGCGCGCGCTCACAGCTCGTGTCGCCCTCGGCGCAGTCTTGCCACCCGCACTTGCCACCGGAGCACAAGGTATCGCAGTCCTCCGTGGCCGGGTCGCACACGTGGACAAGCTCCATCATGCCATGGTCCTCGTGGTTGAGCTTGTGGCAGTGGAAGACGAAGTCGCCGGTGAAAGCGCGGTACTCGGTGAGCACGTCGACCACCCGATCCAGATTGACCAGGTAGGTGTCGCGCCAGTGCGCGAAGGGAGGCTCGAACAAGCGGGATTTCGCGCGGGGATCGGGCGATCCGGCGGGGGGCAACGGGCACACCAGGAAAGGGTTGATGTGAATATGGAACGGGTGACCGTCGAAGCCCGACTGCAAACGCCAGTGGTCCACCGCGCCCTTTTTCAATACCCGATCGTAGGGGTAGACGTCGCGGTCGGTGTGCTCGAAGTTCTTGGCGTTGATGTTGTGATCCGGAAAGCCGCAGGCGTCGAGGCCGTCGGTGTTGTAGAAAATCGCCCACAAAAACGCCAGTTGATCGATGGCCGCCGGATCGCTGATTTTCTCGACCTCCTGGCAGCGCTCCAGCACATCGACGGCGCCGTCTTGCAGGGTCAGGCCGATGGACTGCTTGGCCACTTCTTCCAGATCCGGCATCACGGTCTCCGTGGGCGTGCCCGCCGCATCGGTCACGTTGACGATGGCGATCAGGTCGCCGTTCGAGGCAGCCTTCAAGATCTCCTCGGGGGTAGGAAGCTCGGTGAGACCCACCGGGATGTCCGTCGTGCCCGTGGTGTCTTCCTGCAGAAAACGCCCGGAAACCAGGCAAAGATTGTCACCATTTTTCAGCTTGCTGCCGTCGAGCAACGCCTCCACACGGTAGCCCGGGGACATGAAGATGTAGTCCGGTGCGTAGGGCCAATCTTCGCCGGAGGGCGGCTTGGGCAGGGCCACGCCGTCACGGCCAATTTGCGTAAGGGCCACCGGAGGTCGGGTCAGATCGATGGCCTTGCAGTCCGGATCGATACCGTGAAAGAGCACCAGGGCCACCTCGTCGAGGAAGGCGCCATGCAAGAAGCGCCAGCGCTCGATCTGACCCGGAGGCATGAGCATGCGGGGGCGGCGAATGCCGTTGATCAGGTTCGTCTGCTTGGCGGCCGTGGAGCCGAGGATGGAGAAGTCGTTGAAGGTGATGTGGTCTTCGTCGCAGGGCTCGCCGTCGGCGAGCGGCGTGTAGTCGATGGGCGGCGTGGTGATCAAAAGGATGCGTTCTTTGGCGTTCTTGATACCTGGAATTTCATCGAGCGCGCCGCGCACGATCCAGGCGCCGGTGGCGCCCGAGGCCACCTGAATCGCCGTCGTACCGTGGATGTGCGGGTGGTACCAATCGAGCCCCGCGTGGTGCACACCGTCCTCGTCGATGTCCCAGCGATGTTGCACGCCCTCGCCGGGGTGCACGCGAGAGAGCACGTCGTCGGCATAGTAGCAGTCGAGGGAGCCGCTCGTGCGATCCCCCGTGCAGGTGCGGCAACCGAGGCCGTCTTTGGCCACGCAGCCACCGCCGGTGGCGTAGTCAGGCCGCACGTGCGAGCCGTGGGCGTGGAGGTTCGTGGTGTTGAAATCGAAGTAGTGACAGAGGTCACCGTCGGCGTTCACGCAGGTGCAGGTGTCATGGGAGCCATGCTCGCCGCTCGGCGTACAGGAGGCGCCGTTCTCGTCGCTGCACGTGCAAGGCTCCGAGCCCAGGGATCGCACATCGGGCTTGGTGAACTCGTTGCGGAGGTTGACGCGCACCTGCCGCGGGCTGCCACCGGGGGTGTACTTGGTGTCGATGGTAGGCGCCGGGTACATGCCATTGTAGGCGCGTCCGCAGTGTCTCTGACCGTTGAAGGAGAACTCGGTCGGGCGAAGCGAAAGCTCGTAAACCCCCTCGGCGTTCGGCTCGAGCACGGGCGGGTTGTGGAAGGTCTCGGTCGCGCAGCTCCCGTCGGGGAGCGGAACACAAGCCCCGTTGGGAAGCGGTGACGCGGCGTCGTCCGAACAGCCCGCCAGTCGAAGAAGCAGCCCTGCAGCGAGGACCCCGAAGAGCCCGCGACGCGCCCGTGTTGCCGTCAAACTCCCTGTCATGGGCGCAGGATCGCACAGGGGCGGGCGTGGGGATGTCCAAAGACGGCCAGGGGTGGCCACGCCTGGAACGCAGGCTACAACGGGCCCCGGACGGACCTCCCTGCCCGGCGGCCGTCCGCGCGATACCGCTTTTGTAGTGCGAAATGTCGCTGAAGCGCGCTACGGTTGTGGCATGGTTCGCAGGGTCCGACACGCCAACTACCCGCTCGCGCTGGCCCTGGGTATGGTGGCGTTGCCCGTGCTCGCGGCCGCGTGTGGCGCGCGCAGCAACCTGCTGGAGGGTGACGCCGACCTTGGCGGCGGCGGCGCCGCAGCGACCACCACCACCTCTTCCTCCAGCTCCTCCTCCGCCACCACCACCAGCACCTCCTCTTCCTCGTCCGGAGGCGCGGGCGGCTCCGCATGCACCCCCGAGG
>CAYLJT010000422.1:0-7596 GCA_964383995.1 uncultured Polyangiaceae bacterium | reverse complement strand
TGGCAAGCAAATCGCGCGCTTGGCTCGCCTGGCGCTGATCGCCGACGAGGTGGGCGGGGTGGCCACGGCGGCCAGCATCCGAGACACGATGGCCAGCTTCCTGGAGCCGTGGCTGGCGGGGGAAGGCGCCGACCCGCTGCGCTACGACCAAACTTGGGGCGGCATTTGCTCGGAGAAAGGGCTTGCTTCCCCGGGGGCTGACTTTGGCCAGGGCTATTACAACGATCACCACTTTCACTACGGCTATTTTCTGTACGCGGCGGCCGTGCTGGGAAAGCAAGATTCGGCTTGGCTCTCGGCCCATCGGGAGCAGATTGTGGCACTGGCGCGCGACATCGCCAATCCTTCCGCGGAAGATCCGTACTTTACTCCCTTTCGTCACATGGACTGGTACGAAGGCCACGCGTGGGCGGCTGGGCTGTTCGACTTTGCCGACGGGCGCAACCAGGAATCGACGTCGGAGGCGGTGAACGCCTGGTACGGCCTTCAGCTTTTGGGCCGGGCGCTCGGCGATCGCAACCTGGAAAACGTGGGCCGGGTGCTGTTGGCGACGGAGATCCGCGGAGCCCAGCGCTATTGGCAGGTGGACAGCAGCGACGGCGTGTACGACGCGCCGTTCTCCGACAACAAGGTGGTAGGGATTCTGTGGGGCGGCAAGGTAGATTACGCGACCTTCTTCGGCGATCAGCCCGAGCTGATGCATTGCATTCAGATGTTGCCCTTCACCCCCATCAGCGAGGCGCTGCTCGAGCCCACGTGGGTCAGCGAGCAATACCCGGTGGTGCAGAAGACGCTCAACAGCGCAGGTGAGGGTTGGCGCGGCTTCATTTTCATGGAGCATGCCATCCTCTCACGGGCGGAAGCCTTGGAGGAGATCCGGAGCTTGACCGACTACGACGACGGCAACAGCAAAGCCAACGCGCTCTATTGGGCGGCAACCCGCCCGTAGACCGAGCATCGCAGGCTTCGGAAGGGCGGCCGCGCGCCCTTCCGCGTCAGCCCCTCGCGGCTCAGGGCGCCGGGCACTCGCTGAAGGCGTGCAGGGGTAGGGTGGTCGGCTGGGGGCCTAGGTCAAAACCGCGGTTTTGAAACTGACCCCCCGTGACGTCGCAGGCCAAGGGGACGGTCTCCACCAGGCCGTTCCAGCCGTTGGTGGTGTATTTGTACTCGTAGCTGCCCGCCTTGAGCGGCAAGGTGACCGTCCAGATGTTGTCCTGGTCCGCGTCGCTCATCGGGTTGCAGTCGCCGCACCAGACATTGAAGGTGGACTGCAAGGTGACGACATCGGCGGGGGCCAACGCCACGGCCGTCATGTCCACCTGGAAGGTCACGTCGTACAGGCAACTACCGTTGTCGTTTTGCGCGGAGGGATCGTAGTTGATGGCGTCGCTGTCGGTGCAGCCGTCGCCGCCCTCCGCGCAGACCCCGAAGGCATGCAGTGGCAGCGTGAGGGGCGCGGTGTCCAGGGTGAAGCCCCGGTTGCCAAACTGGCCGCCGGTGACATCGCAGGCCAGGGGCACGTCTTCAATCAAGCCGTCCCAGCCGTTCGTCGTGTATTTGTACTCGTAGGTGCCAGGTTTGAGAGGCAAGGTGACTGTCCAGATGCCGTCCTGGTCGCTGTCTGTCATCGGGTTGCAGTTCCCACACCACTGGTTGAAGGTGGACTGCACGTACACGATGTCGGTGGCAGCGAGGGCCACGCCGTTCATGTCGACCTGGAAGGTTACGCCGTATTGGCAGCTACCATCGTCGGAGGTGGTGGTAGGGTCGTAGTTGGCGGCGTCGGGGTCGCTGCAGCCCGCCACCGGGCCCTCCTCGTTCTGCCATTGGATATCGTCGATGGTGAAGCTGACCGGGCTCGTGCCGTCGGAGGTGCCCGAGCTCCAGCCGAAGGCGCCGACCACGGTGTCGTAGGTCTTGTTGCGCAAGTTCAAGTAGTAACGCGTGGGCGTGGTAGTGAGCACCACATCGGTGACCTCGGTGTGGAAGCCGTCGGCCTCTTCGATCCCGGCAAAAAAGCTCAGTGTTTCGCCCCCGGCGTCGCCCCAGGCCCAGAACGAGACCTGGGTGGCGCCGGGCTCGATTTGGTAGCCCGGCGAGGTGCCCCAGTTGCCCGCCGGATATTGCCAGTAGATGCCCGCCCAACCGTTGCTTTTGGGCGTCCAGACCAGATGGTGGCACACGCCCAAGGCGTCACCCGCGCGCTCGGGGCAGGCGGTCGAGTCGGAGATGCCTCCGGGGGACTCGCCGTCACCCATGTAGCCGCTCGCGGCGAAGTAGTCGTCGACGGCGAAGGGCAGCTTGGCCGGATCCGTACTGCCGCTGCTGGTGCTCGCGCCGGTGCCGGTGGTGGAGGACCCGGCGCCGCCTTGTCCGAGACCGTCTGTGGAGGTTTTGTCCGGGGCCGTGTGGCATCCGAGCACGAGCGCCGCGAGGGAAAGGAGAGCTGCTATGCGTTTCATCAGTGCACCGCCTTTGTGCTGCCGTCTGCCGTCGTGACCAGGATCCAGCCGCCCGTCACCGTGCCACCAAGCTCGACAATGGCGTTGTACGACGGGGTAGCTAGCTCGTAGGGAATCTGTCCGCTCGCGTCGTAGGTGACGGCGTCGGGAAACTCGTCGAGCACCGTTTGAAAGGCACGAATGGCCTGCTCGCGAATTTTGGACAGCTCGTCTACGCTCGCAGCCCCCGCTTCGAAGACCGCCTTGAGGTCGAAGGCGGTGTAATATTGCGACTCGCCGTAGGGGCCAACTGCGTTTACGGTTGCCCAGGCATAAAAGGCCGCGACGGGCTCGCCCGAGCTCTGCACGTCCCACTTGGTTTGCGGCGCCATGACCGAGCCCGCAAACGGGTTGTTGGGGTCTTCCAGCACCGATTGGCTTGGGTAGATTCCGACATCGGCATCGTAAAGGGTCAGCGTCATTCCTTCAAATGAGTCGCCTTCGTACAGCGTTGCCTCGCTGCAGCCGCTCAGGGCCAGGAGGCTTGCGCTGACGAGAGCTACGCGTGTGGGGTCGAAGCGGATCATTGCAACCTCCTTTACAGGCTCATCAAGATGTAAGTGCCAATTTCGTACTCCCAGCCGAGGGCGCTGGGATCCGATGCGTCGAGCAGGTAGCCCTCGGAATGCTCGTCGAGCGAGCGTAGCTGCCAGCGCAGCCCGAAGCGCGTCCCGAGCTGGTCGAGCACGGGCTTATGCAGCCCCAAGGAGGCATCGGCATACCATTGGATGGGGTAGGTCAGGTTGAAGTCTCGGTGGTAGTCGTAGGGGCCCCAATCGTCGAACGTGAGGGACGTGGTGAACAGCGCGGTGTCGTGGAGGAGGCGCAGGCTGCCACCGTAGTGCGTGAACAGCCGAGCGTCCTCGCCGCGCGATTGGCCTTGACCGAAAAACAGGCTGCCAGAAAGGTTCCACAGGGGAGCGGGGTTGGCAACCCAGGTCCCCGTCAGATCCCAGGTGTCGTGCGCGGGCGGCGAAGCCCCGAAGCCGAAGGGCGTGCCGTCGGCGAGAAAGCCCACGTTGGAGTCCCGGGGCGTCGGTTGGTGGCGGTAGACGAAGTCGACGCTGCCGGCGAAGCCAGCGTCTTCGCGGGCTTCCCGGTCCCAGCTCCCATACCAGCTCCCGGGGGTAGGGTCGTAGACCACCAAGAGCTCTCCCGCGATCGTCTCGCGGTTGTCCAACACGGCGAAGGGGTCGTCCAGGAAATTGCGGGGCTTGATGCCCTTGTAGTAGACCCGGTTGGGCCCATCCACCCGGTCTGCGATGTTGGGCAGCGGGCCAATCAAGGGCTTTTGGTAGAGGAAGTTGGGGCCCAGTTGCACGTCGCCGAACTGCACGGTGAGCCCCCCCAAACCGTTGACCTGATTGCCACGACCGCTCTCCTTGAGCGACCAGCGGGTGAGCGTGATGGTGGAATCGGGACCGCCATTGGCGACCAAGCCGCGCGCCGCGCCCTGCGCGTAGAAGCGAAATGCCCCGTCGTCGTACACGAGCTTGGCCTTGCCGCCGAAGGTGTCGGCCCAACGCACCTTGTCGTTCAGCACGTCGTAGCCCGAGCCCAGGTAGCCGACCGCTGTTTCGCGTGTCCAAATGAAGGGCTCGCCGACCTTCTGCGGAGACGAAAAGATGCCGCCCAAACCCAGTTGAAGCTTGCCCAGGTTGGTTTGCAGATGCAGGGTAGATTTGCGCGCGGCGGGCTCGGGAACGGCGCTGCTGGTGGTGATGTTGGAGCCCGCAGCGATGTCTTCCTGGTGCATGGCCGTCAGTGTCAAGGTGCCGAGGCTCAGGCGGTATTTGGCGATGACGGCCGGGTTCGCGCCCCAATAGAGCTGGGGCCCAAAGGCGACCTTGATACCTTCCACGCTTCCCTTGCCCGCTACCACCACGCCAAAGGGGGCCTCGCCGTTGTAGCGATCCAAGTTGGGTCCATAGTTGGCTTCCGGGTACAGGCCGAAGAAATCGCCCTCGTCTCCCCAGTGGTAATGACCCGTACGGTAGTAGCCGTCGATGGTGTAGTCGGGTTGGTCGATGGAAAATTCAGCCCTGTAAACGGCCAGGCGGTCCCGTTCTAGCGCCTCGGCCGCCTCGGCGGGGGTCAGTTTTGTCTCGGTCCCCGGCACCGGATCCACCACCCCACGGGTCTCGTAGAAGATCCGGTCGAGGCGATTGCCAGCGACATTACCGAGGATGTTGAACGACACGCGACCCGACGCGCGGGGCGTTGGTTGCACCGCCACATCCACGAAGAACGACTCGGTGTGGTCGAAGACCAGCCGATCGGCGCGTTCGGTACGGGCGCTCCCCCGGCTAGCGTAGGTATCGAAGCGCATGCTTAGGTTGGACAGGCGCACGCTGGCCAGAGCAGCGGTGCGCGCGAGAGCCTCTTCGGCGTCGTAGCGGTAGCCGAAATCGCGCGGATTGAGCGCGTCGAAGTGGGCCCTAATCTTGGTCGGGGTGGTGTCGGCGGCGTAGGGATCCAAGAGGAAGGCCTCGCGCAGCAAGTAGTAGGCGGCGCGCGGATGAACCTCGTAAAAGCCCGTGCTGTCCGGCTTTTCCTTGGAGGCGATGCCGAACCACTCTTCGTTCATGTTGTTGTCGCCGGGCACGTAGTCCTTCGGATAGCCGGCGTTGGGCCAGGTGGCCTTGGTGTCGTGGATGTCCAGGTTGGTCTCCTGACCGACCTTCCACCAGCCGTCGTCCCACTGAAAAATGAAGCCGCCGAGGGCGTTGCCCGCCTGCCCATGCCCGTAGCTCTGGAGGTAGATTTCTTCCCATTGCTGCTTGAGGTAGTCGGCCTGCGCCAGGTGGTCTTCGCGGCCCGCGCGCGCGTCGAAGGCGTCGGCGCCAAACTCGGTGAAGAACACGGGGAGGTTGAGCGTAGCTTTGACCTTGTCGAACAAGTCGCCCGCGGAGGCCCCGCGATAGACATTGGCGCCCAGCGCGTCGAGCCCCTTGCAGTGCTTGGCAATCAAGGGCAGATACTGGATGTCACCGTTGACCAGCGCGACGGGGTGGTTCGTGTCGCGGGCTTTGATCTGGGCAATGGCCTCGCCCATGAGCGAGTAGAGGAACTCGGCCCGCACATCGTCTTCCTGCCCAGGCAGGGCCTCGATCTCGAACGACGTCCAGGCAAGGCCGTAGTTGTTTTCGTTTCCGAGCAGCCAGAAAAGCAGGCCGCGCGTGTTCTTGTATTGCTCTACTTTGCCTGCCAGGTCCGCCAAAATGGCCTGTCTGTGCTTCGGATCGTGGTAGTCGATCTGGGCCACATAGGCGCCGTCGACGGTGAAGCCGTAGCGGCCCATCAGGTGGTTCAGCGAGGTATAGATCCCGTAGTGGTCATGGATCCAGGTGATCCAGCGCGGGGGCACATCGGAGAAGAGTCGGATGGCGTTCACGCCCATGTCGCGCAAGAGGCCCATGTCGCGCGTGAGCACGCGCTCGATGAAGGCGTCGGGCTTGGACCACAGGTCGTAGCTGTAGTTGGTACCTACCGGGCTGTAGCCCCAGTTCATGCCGCGGAGCAGCGCGTCCTTGCCAGCGAGCTGCAGCTTGAAGCCCTTGTCATCGTGGACGATGCGAACCGTATGAAGGTTGGTGTCGTTGGCGGGCGCCGCAGGAGCCGCCGTGCTGGGTGCCGGCCCCGGGGGCTCGGGCGGAGGCGTTGGTGCAGGTGAAGGCTCCGGGGCTGGTTGGGGTGGAGGTGCGGGCGAGTCGCCACTGCCGGTCGCCGTGGGGGCCGGCGCGGCGGTCGTCGCCGCGGGGGGAGGAGGCTGCGTGGGGGTGGAGGGCGCCGTGTCGTAGGGGTCATCGGGCGTCGGGGCTACCGGCGCCTGCGCGCGGGCGAAGAGCGGTGCCGACATCGTGAAGGCCAGGGCGATGGAGCGTAGCCAGCGGGGGCTCATAGGGGGCTCTCCGGAAGGGCGTTGGATTTCACGACGCGGCCGTAATAGCCGGCGCTTTTCTTAGGAATTCGGGTCTGGGTCGGGTAGTCCACCCAGACAATGCCAAAGCGCTTTTCGTAGCCGTGGCCCCACTCGAAGTTGTCGAGCAACGACCACACGAAATAGCCAGTTACCGGCACGCCTTCTTCGCAGGCGCGTCGCACGGCGTCGAGGTGCCCATGCAGAAAGCTGACCCGCCGATCGTCGTTGACCACGCCCTCCGCGTCGGGCGCGGTGGCGTAGGCGGCGCCGTTCTCGGTGATCGAGATTTGCCGCGGGGCGTACTCGACATGCAGGCGCTGCAGCAGTTGAAACAGCCCCTCGGGGTGCACCTCCCAACCCATGTCGGTGGTGTCATCGGAGGGTGTGACGTGACGAGGTAGGTTCTCCGTTTCGGGGACGGCCTTGGAACGCAGTACCGCGCGCGAGTAGTAGTTGACGCCCAAGAAATCGATGGGCTTGGCGATGTGCTCGAGATCGCCGGGCAGCAGAAAGGGTAGTGGGCCGTCGGGGAGGTGCCCGTCGGCCCGGTGTTTGGCGCAGACGTCCGCGGGGTAGCCCCGTCCGAAGAGCGGATCGAGGTACCAGCGGTTCAACACGCCGTCCGCCTCGCGGCAGGCCGTCTGGTCAGCCTGCGAGGGCGACGCGGCTTCGGTGTGCACGAGGTTCAAGGTGATGCCTACCTGGGCGGCGCGCGAGGCCGAGCGAATGACCTCCACGGCCATGCCATGGGAGAGCAGCACGTGGTGCGCCGCGGCGAGGGCCGCAGGCCAGCTCTTTCTGCCCGGCGCGTGGTGCCCCTCGGCGTAGCCAAGCACGCTGATGCACCAGGGCTCGTTGTGGGTAATCCAGGTCTTTACGCGATCCCCGAGGCGTCGCGTCACGACCTCCGTGAAGTCGAAGAAGGCAAACGCCGTGTCTCGGACAGGCCATCCGCCGCGCTCTTCCAAGGCTTGGGGGAGGTCCCAATGGTACAGGGTAGGCACCGGGACGATGCCTGCGTCGAGCAGGGTGTCGACCAAGCGTTCGTAGAAGTCGAGGCCCCGGTGCTCCACGCGCTCGCGGCGCCCATCAGGCAGGATGCGCGGCCAGGCGATCGAAAAGCGGTAGGCCTTCAGGCCGAGGGAGCGCATCAAGGCGACATCTTCCTTGAAG
>CAYLJT010000421.1:0-7605 GCA_964383995.1 uncultured Polyangiaceae bacterium | reverse complement strand
CATGGCCGAGCCCCGCAGCTACACGATTGGCCGTGGAGAGGTTCGCACCGACGGCACGACCAACGACCTGGTGCTCCCCGCCCCTGGCGTGTCCCAGGATGCTGCGCTAGTCACCTTGGCGGAAGGGCGCGTTACCATTCACAACACCTCAAAGAGGCCCAATCTTCTGGTCTCGTACGAGTTCGTGGCCCCCGGTTCTTCCCGAACATTGAAGCACGGCGATGCGATCGCCATTGGAGGCATACCCGGTTTCTTTCTGGACGGACGCTACCAGGTGGGAGCCCCGGCGACGTCTGCGGATGCCTTGTCGGGGATGTTGTCCAGGGAAGGTCTGGCCTGCGAGGTGGGCCTGGCCATGGCCGCGCGCAGACGTCGCACGCTGTTCCTCGCTCACTTCGGCAACAACCAGGACGGCCAGGCCTGCGCCGCCATCCAAGTGCTCCACCAACGGGAGCCGGATTGCGCGGTGGGGCGCATCGGGCCCGCGGCCGCCGTGCTGGTCGAAACTGTCTCGGACATGCAGGAGCGCTTGCGCGCTCTGCAAGAGGCCAAGCTCACCCCCCTGGCATCCGGCTGGCTCGACCTGGAAGGTCCGAGCGTAGAGGCGGTGACGCGGGTCGATGCCGCACTTGGAGCGCTGACCCGCATTGCCGCCGCGGGAGGTAACAGCCAGGCAGAAGATCTGGCGCGCTACGCTGTTTCGGTGGTTCCGGTCACGGCGCTCGCGAATCTGGCCCAAAACGCCAGCGCTGCGGGCGGCGGAGTAGGTTTGTTTGTGCTCGACGAGCTCGAACGTTACGGCGCCTTGGGCGAGGCTGCCAACGCCGTGATTGACTTGGAATTCCGCGAGATGTTGGGCAGCAAGCTGGGGCCGTCGGACCGCGTGGCCCACGTTGCTCAGGGCGTCATGGCGGTGGTCACCCATCAGAGCGTGGACCGCGTTCTTCGCGACGCTGCCAGCTCCTGGCGTGCCGTCGGTGCCATCGACGTAGGAGCGCTGGAGATCGAGCGCAGTGTCTCTTCCTTCGAGCTCGACACGGAGGGCGTGCAGCGTCTGATCCGGGACGGAGAAACGTTCACGCGCGAGCTTCTGGCGGGTGGTGAGGCCCTTGCCTACCCGCTGCCCATCGCATATTGGCTCGACCTGGCGAGGAGAGCAGAGTTTCCTGCGGTACGAGCCCATGCGCTCGTGCAAACCACGGAGAACCTCTGGCGCGTCGTGGCCTACGTGTTGGTGCGCGCGTCGTGGTCCATGGGAAAGAAGGCGCGCATCGGCCCAATTCAAGGCAGTGGCTGGGCAGATCCATGGCGCACGTTGGCGCTCCAAGCTGCCAACGTGCTCGCCGGGGAGGATGGCAAGGTCGAAAGGCTGGCGTCCACCCTCTTGTCCGCCTTCCAGTCCGGAACGGGTCCGCTCGCTGTTGCCACCGAGCAGGCCGTCTCCCTATCCGCGCTGCTCGTCGGTAGCTCGCCCGACCCGTCGGCCCTCGTGTCAAGGTCAAGGGCCCTCGGGCAGGCCCTGAGCGACGCCCTGCGGACGCTCCGCCCGCTACGCGGCTGGTCGCTGGTATCGATCCGCGATCTGGAGCCGCTCGACGTCTCCATGCGAGTTTTGCGGGTCGACTTTGCCGATCACACCGGGCCAGAGAAGGGAGGGTTCGCCCAACAGCACACGGTCGTCGGTCTACCCCTCGCCCACTTCGTGTACATGGTGCGTTGGGCCGAGGCCCTCGCCGTCGCGCTCGAGCCGTTCGTACGCGTGGTGCGCATGCCTGGAAAATCGACGGACGAGCTCGTGCTCATCGAGGTGTTCCCGACGGGACCAGGAGCTTACCCCTACCGTGCGGTGACGGACGATACGCGCGTCGAACTGAGCGTGACCGCGAAGCAACTGACCTGACGATGTAGGTGGTGATGTCTCCCCGAAGACTACTCCCGCATCAGGTCATCCGGATCCGGGACTCCCAAGCTCTCCGCCAGGTCGGTCGGTAGAGGCCCGAAGACCTCTTCCGCAATGGGCGACTTCAACACCCTATCAAGCCTACCTTCGCGTTTGGCCGAGAGGAGCTTACCGTACGCATAATCCGCCATCCAAGAGTCGGAGAGCTGGCGGTTCCACGCCCAAACGAAGCGCGAGCCTACCATCCGAACGAACCCGAGCTCGAGCAGCTTCGCGGCGTGGCTCCGTCCCTTGAGCTTCCCTGCCGGGGCCTTGCGCTCCTGCGACATCGGCCAAGGGTCGACCAGCATCAGCACCGGGGCGTCCATCATCGCCACGCAGGCCACGGCGCGCCGCGTGAGAGCGGCCGATTGGACGGGCACCACCGCTTCGACGTGGCGCACAATCGTAATCCGCTGAGCCATCGTAACGTCCGGCGCGCCCGCGAACACCTCCCTGCACGCGCGCAGCTCTCGGATGAGGGCCTCCACGCAGTTCACGACGTCGCTGTCGAGGGCGTCGGCTTCATCCCAAAGTTCGAGCTCGTTCTCAACGCTCCAGTCTTGCGTAATTCTGTAGCCGTCGACTTCGCCCACCCTTACGAGGGTCTCTTTGTCGTCGTCCGCTCGACATGCGGACAGTTCGTAGCAAAACCGTGCGATGTGAGGGTTTTCCTCATCGTATGTCCACCCCCCCGATACTTCGGACAGGTAAAGCCCGGACTCGCGTGCAGCTTCTTCGATGTTCTGGAACATGGGAGTCACCTCGGGCGCCGGCCGTGGTTCGAAGCGCGGGGCCTGAGAACCCCAAGGCGCAACATACGACACGGCCAGCCATGCGTCCACGCCGGTCGGATCGACGCGACCCCGTCGCCACGGATTCTGCCCGCGGCCGTCATCATTCTGACCGTAACCGCGAATACTCGACCCGAGCCCCGGCTCGAAGTACCAAAGGAGACGTTCGTGAAGAAGACCCCGCTCGCCGCGCTGACCGTCCTGGCTCTCGCCCTGCCCTCCGCGGCCCTTGCCAAGCCGAAGCCCCCCGTGGGCACCACCACCGTCCTCGCCACCGTGCCCGCCGCTGGCTACCCAGGGACGATGGGCTTCCCTGAAGGTCTCGCGGTGAACGGCAACAAAGTCTACGTCGGCACCTCCGCTACCTTCGGCACGGCGGGCTCCGTCGCCTCCCGCATCTATGCCTTCGACCGCAAGTCGGGCGCGCTCTCGCGCACCTACGTGATTCAAGGTCAAGACCTCTCCCAGGAACACGCGCTCTCCAACCTCGCCTTCGACGGCGACGACCGGCTCTACGCCCTCGACACGCAGCAGGGTGTCATTCGCTTGGAGCTCGGTTGCGGAGCGCAAGAGGTCTATGCGCCCATCCCCGACCTTCTCCCGTGCTCGGTCGCACTGCCGGGCACCGACTGCTCCCCTACCCTCTTCGATCGGCCGCCGCTCCCCAACGACATCGTCTTCGCGGAGGACGGCACGGCGTATGTCTCGGACAGCTTCCAGGCGACGATCTGGCGCATCCCCCCTGGCGGCGGATACGCCGAGGTGTGGTTCCAGGATCCCGTCCTCGACGACCTCTTCGGCCCGAACGGCCTGCGCTTTTCGCCCGACCGCAGCCAGCTCGTCTTCGTTCAGACCATGACAGGCTTCGACTTCGGTACCCCTGGGTTCATCTACACCTTGCCCGTGGTCGATCAGCCAAGCGCGGCCGATCTGTCCGTCTTCCACGCCTACGGCTTCGAGGCCCCGGACGGCATCGCCTTCGGTGCGTCGGGGAACCTGTATGTCGCACTGGCCCTCACGAACCAAATCTCCGTGCTCGCTCCCAACGGCACAGAGCTCACGCGCTACAGTGGTCCCGCCTCTTCGCCCTCGGGGACGATTCCCTTCGATGCCCCGGCGAGCGTCGCCTTCGACAACGCGTCGAAGTCGCTCGTCGTCACGAATCATGCGCTGTTTTCGGGCATTCCGCAGAACTTTGCGCTGATCGACGTGGTCGTGAACGACACCGCCGACCCCCTGGAGCGCCCCGAGCTCGACTGACTTTGTCCGAGCGCAAGCGCCGCGAGCCCGGCGGATGAGCGCCTCCCATCGAGCCGCTTGACCCACGGCCCGCCGCGGTACTAGGTGGATGGGCCGCTCTCGGGCGGCCCACCCTCGACAAAGGCAACCTCGAACATGGCGCGTTACGAGCTCGTGGAAGGCACTTCCAGCAAATTCTGGGAGATCGCCGTCGAAGGCAATCAGGTCATCACCCGCTACGGTCGCATCGGCACCGCCGGTTCCAGCTCGACGAAAGAGCTCGCCAGCGCGGCTGCCGCGCAAAAAGAGCTAGACAAGCTGGTGGCCGAGAAGACGCGCAAGGGCTATCGGCTGGTGGAAGAAGGGGCCGTGGCGGCGGCCTCGGCGCCCAAGGCAACGACGGCGTTTCGCCTGGCGGATCTGGAACAGCTCGACGATCGTCCGTTCGATCACGCCGAAAAATTCATGGGTCTTGCCGTGGTCGGCTACGACCCCGAAGAGGGCTTGAAAGACGCCGCGCGCAAGGCTTGGCGCTTGGCCGTCGACGACGGTGAAGGGGATCTCGACGACTGGCTGGCGTTGCTCCAGTCCTTTGCCGACGACCCCAAGGCCAGTGAGGTCAAAGCGCTGGTGGTGGGTGCCTGGGACGAAAACGTGGCCGAGGGCGTGGCCGGCGACGACGGGCCTGGCAAGGTGGTCTCGGCCATCGCCGCCGTCAGCGCACGCCTGCCCAAGCTCGCGGCGATCTTCCTGGGTGACATCCACGCGGACGAGGCGGAGGTGTCCTGGCAGATCATGGCCGACGTGGCTCCCCTGCTCGCCGCCTATCCCCAGCTCCAGCACCTCCGCGTGCGTGGCAATCCAGGCAGCGCGGAGCCCAAAAAGCTTCAAAGCGAGGCCCTTCGCTCGCTGCAATTCGAGGGCTCCAATCTGGACGCCTCGGTGTTGCGCCAGCTTGCCGAAGCCGACCTACCTGCCTTGGAGCACCTCGAAGTATGGCTCGGTCCCGACGACTACTCGCGCATCGAGAACCTGGACGATCTTACCCCGATCCTCTCGGGCAAGCTCTTTCCCTCGCTGCGCGTGCTGGCCCTGCGTGACAGCGACAAAGCCGACGAGGTGGCACGCCGGGTCGTGGGCTCGGCGCTGCTGGAACGGCTGGAGACCCTCGATCTGTCCCTGGGCACCCTGGGCGACGAAGGGGCCGAAGCGCTGTTATCGAGCCCCGCCGTGGCCAAGCTGAAGACGCTGGACATCCGCCACCACTACATCTCCGCGCCGGTCTTGAAGCGCCTGAAAGCCCTCAAGCCCGTGCGCGTGATCGAATCGCGGGCCGAAGAAGACGGTGACGAAGACGAGCGCTACGTGGCTGTCGCCGAGTGAGCCCCTAGCACCGTCAGACGGCGAGGCACGCGCTCGAGCAGGCCGCCGCCGTACACCGCGCCGAGGCCCAGCTCGTCGAGGTGCACATAGCCTATGTGACAACCACAGGTAGCGTTGGGACAAGGACGCTCCCGGAGGGACGACGCGAAATCGGGGTCGTACAGGTTGCCGATGGGCTGGCGCACGAAATGACAGCGACGTACGGTGCCCTCGCCGTCCACCGAAATGACGGAAGCCCCGCTACGACAGGCTCGTCCGAGGCTCGGGTGGTCGGTTAGGTTTTGACGAAACAAGGGATCGACCTTCTCGATGCGCGCGACATCGTCGTTCGTGTAATAGCCTGTCTCCCGCTTGTAGGCATTGACCCACAGGTAGACGTCGCGCGGCAGCTCGCCGCGCAGAGCCTCGATTTCGTCGAAGTGCTCGCGGAGCCCCACGACGCCCGCGGAGAACGACACGCCGTGCCGATGGAGCACGAGGGCTCGAGCCACGAAGTCCGCCCGCTTCACCTCCCCCGGATGGTACGTGGCCCAGATGCCGAGACGCGAGGTGTTGCAGCGTTCGACCCAGTCGAGGCGAGCTGACAGATTGGTCTGGATGGCTGCCTTTTCTACCCATGGCAGGTGGGTAAGGTCCACGAGCGCCTCGCGGTACCAGGGCCGGATCAACGCTTCGCCCCAGGGCGTGAAGAACACCGAGGTGGGCGCCTCTCGGGCAGCTACCCAGCCGAGAAAACGCTCCAGCGCGCGCCTGTCGTGGGCCAGGGCCTCGGAGCCCTCAACCCGCTTTGCAAAGGGGCAGTAGTCACAACCGTAGTTGCAGCCCGAAAGGGGGCCTCGGTACAAGATGGCAAGGTTCATCGCAAGGTATACTCCTCCATCTTCCGCCGCACCGACGTGGAGTAGAGCCAGGGGCCGATGGCGTCGGAGCGTGCCAGGCCCTCTTGTTCGAGGACAAGGTGGCGGCCCACGACGCGCGCCCAATTCAGCTCCAAAAGCGCATGAAGCTCAGGCAAATCGTCGAGCGCCTCGGACTCGAAGCGAAGGTTGTAGGCGTCTTGGTCGAGACCTTCTGCTTGCAGCAGGGACTGAATGACCCAGCGTCGTTTTTGCTCCTCTCTGTCGAGCGAAAAGCCGTAGTTGGCCACGCGGTGGGCGCCGTCGTCGCGGGCCACGAAGTCATCGATGATGGCCCCGACGCCGCTCCGGCCCACCGCCCATTCGCTGGAATAGTGCAAAGAGCGCGTGTACGAGCGGGCGCCAGCGCCCAGGCCGACCATGCCGTCCGCCTGGCAACAATAGGTTGGAGCACCGACGACATCGACGGCCTTCCTGTGAAACGCCCTCATGGAAGACTGCCTGTATCCACGCTCGCGAAGAAAGTCGCGGGCGGACGCATAGAGCGTCAGGCGCTCCTGATCAGGGCTCGACGCGCGGGCTCGCTTGGACAAGCCGAGACCTGTCAGCGGCCGGACATAAAGGGGATAGAGAAAGATCTCCTCGGGCTCGAAGCGCAGGACCCCTTGCAACGACTCTTGGAGCGACTGCGGGGTTTGACCTGGAATGCCGTAAATCAAGTCCACGTTGAGCGACGCGAAGCGACCCCGGCGCAAACGCTCGAGCGCAGCTTCCACGACGGCGCGTTTTTGCGGTCGGCTGAGCGCCCGGGCCTCGTCCTCGTTCAATGTCTCCACACCGAGGCTCACCCGCGTGACACCCCGGTCGCCGAGCAACGCGACCTTGTCGTCTGTCGTTGTTTCGGGCGACAGCTCGATGGCGGTGGGGATCGAACCAAGCTGGGCGCCAAAAGCCGCGGCGATGTCGAACAGGCGTTCGAGCTCGGAGGGGCCTAGGAGCGTGGGTGTACCGCCGCCCACCGCAAAACGCGCAAATTGAGCTCCGGACAGCGCGTCTTTCACGCACCTTGCCTGCCGTTCCAGGGCGTCCAGATAGGGCTGGATGGCGGCCGGCTCGGGGTGCGCTTGCGTGAACAAATTGCAGTAGCCGCAGCGGTGCTCGCAAAAAGGCACGTGGATGTACAAGAACAAGCTGTCTTTAGGCTCGTTTTGCCACACCTCGGCGAGGGGCATGGGGGATGGCAGGGGGCGGTACGCCGTCTTGTGCGGATACGCGTAAGCATAACCCGCGTAAGGCGGTGTCTCCCGGAGCGCTTGGCTGGCGGTGGAAAGATCGCTCATGGGCTTTTGGGTACGATGAACTCGCCGTAAGGCACCGTCCACACCGAAGAGCA
>CAYLJT010000420.1:0-7626 GCA_964383995.1 uncultured Polyangiaceae bacterium | reverse complement strand
CCTTCGAAGAGGTCATCCTGCGCCTGGACACCGTGGTCTTCGACATGGACAGCCTGCGTGTGCACCTGACCTGGCGCGCGCTGATCGAGGTCGAGAACGAAGACGCCCCCGAGATCGAGGCCTTCTACCTGATGTCCGAGACACTCGACCACGTCACCTCGCGGGAAGACGCCCGCGCGCGGCTGGCCGTGTTGATGGAGCCGGCCGACGAGGTCGAAGAGAGCCCCGACGCGCCGACCGACACTCGAACGGTCGCAGCCAACGACGCACAGCCCGAGAGCCCCGAGGACGCGGCCCTCCGTCAAGGGGCGGAGGCCGCCCTCGCCGATCTGGACAAGGAGCTCGACGCCGCCGAGATCGCCGCGCCGGACGGCCCTCCTCTGGCACCGGCGGATCCGGAGGTCTTGCGCACCGCCATGCTTGGCGCGGGCATGTCCGAAGAAGAGGCCGCCGAGCTCGTGGACGCCATGAATACGGCCGCCGAACGGCCGCCGCGAAGGCAGATTCGGGAAGAGGTGCTGGCCCACCTGGCGGCAGGCGAGCCCCTGGATGGTCTGGAGCTCGACCGCGCGGACCTCTCCGGCATCGACTTCTCCGGGGTCCACCTGGTGGGCACCTCGCTCCGCCGCGCGAACCTGCGCAGCGCCGTGTTTCGCAACGCCGTCGTGCAGGGCGCGTTGTTCTCGGGCAGCGACCTGCGTGACGCCAACTTCGAAGGGGCAGATGCCGGTGAAGCTGACTTTACCGCCTGCGATCTGACCGGCGCCTGCTTCGATGGCGCCGAGCTCGGCGCGACCGACTTCTCCCAGTCGAAGGCTGACGGGCTGAGCTGCCGAGGGGCCAAGGGGGAAGGTGTGAGCTTCGCGGAGTGCGGTCTCAGCGGAGCCAGGTTCGAGGGCTGCACGTTGGTCTCGGCCGACTTCACGCGCGCCCGTTTGGATGGCGCGAGCTTCGCGGACAGCAGCCTCGACGCTGTGCTCCTCTACGACGTGGAAGGTGACAAGGCATCCTTCGAAGAGGCCGTGCTCAGCGAAGCACGGGGCGACGGCGCTCGCCTGACCCGAGGCACCTTCCGCAAGGTAAGGGCGGCGGGTTCGGTATGGGAGAAGGCCCAGCTCGACGACAGCTCGTTCGTGGGAGCTGACTTGGTGGGCGCGAGCTTCGTGCGCGCGAGCTGCCTGCGCGTCGTGTTTTCGGGAGCGGACCTGAGCGGGGCCCGCATGCGTCGTGTCGATCTGGCGGGGGGCCAGCTTTTCCAGGCCAACCTGATGGGTGCTTCGCTTGAACGCGCCAACCTCAAAGGAGCCGACCTGCGCCGCGCCAACCTGCACGAGGTCGAGACCTGGAAGGCCGACCTGAAGGGCGCCGACCTGGACTTTGCGATCGTGACTCGGACAAAACTGCGAGGTGGACCGTGATCCGCTCGCGCGAAGAGGTGGCCGCCCGTTTGGCCGCGGGACGCGGCTTCGAGGGGGAGACCTTGGAGAGCGTCTCCCTCGACGGCATGAGCTTTGACCGCGTACGCTTTTCTTCCAGCGTGTGGCGCGGTGTCTCGGCGCGCGGCGCACAGTTTCAAGGCTGCACCTTCGACGGCGCGACCTTCGCGTCGGTGGACGTGAGCGGCGCTGATTTCAGCGATTGCGCGGCGGCGGGCCTGGTCGCGTCCACCCCCGAAGGTGGAGCCGCCAATGTCTTCACGAGCGCGGTGTTTCGTGGCGCCGTGCTGGTCGGCGCGCGCTTCGACGGTTCCAGGCTCGACCACGCGGTGTTTTCCGAGGCCATCTTGACGCAAGCTTCCCTGGCCGCGGTGTGGGCCCCGGGCGCCGACTTCAGCCAAGCCTTGCTGAACGGCGCCACCTTGGCGGGGTCGGACCTGTCCTCGGCCCGCCTCGACGGCGCCATCTTGGGTGACGCCAAGCTTACCTCCACACGCTTCTACCAAGCTTCCCTGGAGGGCGTGGACTTCAGCGAGTGCGACACACAAGGGACGTGTTTTGCAGGGGCCTCATTGGTCCGCGCGACGCTCCCCAACTTCGACTTTCGCTCGGCCGGCGCGCCCGCGGACCTGACCGACGCCGAGGCGCGAGGCTGCCTGTTTGGGGGCCTCTCCATGCCCAGTGTCGAGCTAGCCGGCGCCAGTCTTCACGCGGCGTTCTTCGAGGCGACCGACCTCTCCGGAGCCCACGCCACCGGCGCCAAGCTGGTGGGTGCCAGTCTTGCGGGCGCGTTGCTCGAAGGCGCGCGGCTCGACGGCGCCGATCTGACCCAAGCCAACCTGGCCGGGGCTCGGCTCGGGGCCGCCGACCTGACGGGGGCGAATCTTGCCGATGCCAACCTGGAGGGCAGCGACCTGAGCGCGGTCACGCTCAACGAGGCAAGCTTCGACGGTGCCTCGTTGGCGGGGGCTCGGCTCGACGATCGCACTTTCCGTAGCGCCAATCTGGCGCGCGCGCGCCTCGGCGCGGGGCGCTTCGATGGTCAAGATCTCTCGGGGGTCGACTTCTCCGGTGCCGACCTCTCGGGCTCTTCGTTCGTGGGCGCTGACTTGTCCGAGACAGATTTTTCCGAAGCCCAGCTCGTGGGCTGCGATTTCCGCGGCGCCAAGGTCATGGGCGCGATGTTCGACGCCAGCGACCTGTCCAGCGCCAACCTCTCGGGGCTCGATCTATCGGAGGCGACGGTGAGCGGTTGTCGCATCGACGGAGCCGACCTGCGCGGCGCCTTCCTGCTAAAAGCCGTGCTCTCCGGGGCGGATCTGAGCCGCGTGGAGGTGCGCGGCGCGCGCCTCGTGCAATGCCTGTTCGACGAAGCACAGGCCGCGGGGGTAAGCTTCGCCGGCTGCGATCTGAGCGACTCGATGTTCGCCGAAGCCGACCTGCGGGGCGCGGGCCTGGGTGGTGTGGTGGCGCGGCAAACCAGCTTTGCCGGTGCCAATTTGCGCAAGGCGGTGCTGGTGCGTATCGAGGCGCGCTCGGCCAACCTGCGGGGAGCCGCGCTCGACGAAGCCGACCTGCGTGAGGGTAGGTTCGACGACGCTTGCTTCGAGAAGTCAACGCTGCTGAAAGCCCGGGCGGATGGTCTGATTGGCGTGGCGGCGCGCTTCGGCAAGGCCGACCTGCGGGGCGCGCAGTTTCGCAAAGCTCGGCTGAAATACGCCGATTTCTCCCATGCCAACCTGTCGGCCGCCGATCTGTCCGGCGCCGATCTGGAAGAGGCGAAGTTGCATCGTGCGCTGCGCGATGGAGCCAGCTTTCAGGGGGCGAACCTGAAGAATGTCGAAGAAGAAGACGCCGAGCGCGCGCGCGCCGAAGATTTTCGACCGGCCGGAGCCGGAGGGTAGGAGTCACCATGGGTAGCGAATCTGCCATTGCCATTCTCCCCAGCGACGAGCCCGAGGCGCCGCCGCCGTCGTCGCGCGCCCGTGTCCAACCCGAGCCGGTCCTTGTCTTGCCCGACGGGGCCGTGGCTCGTCGCGAAGGGGACGCGCTGATCCTGTCCGACCGGGAAGGTCGGCTGCTCGTGCGCTACGAAAACGGCTCCGCCGAAATCGCCGCGCCGAGCGGCGATCTGACCCTCGCCGCGCCGCGTGGCCGCGTGGTCTTGCGATCCGGTCTGGATGTGGAGATGGAGGCCGCCCGCGACGTGCGCAGCCATGCCGGTCGCAAGCTGGTCCTCGACGCAGGCACGCAGAAGGGCGCGCCGCGCCTGGAGCTTGGTCCGGAAGGGGCGACGGTCAAGGCGCGCGACGTCGCTGTGGAGGCGCAAAACAGCCGCCTCGTTACGGGGCGCGCCACGGTCCTCGCGCACCAGATCGGCACCACCGCCCATCAGGTCGCGCTGCACGTGGAGCGCTACGAGCTGACCGCCACGCGAATCGTGGAGAAGACGCGCGACGTATTTCGGGACGCGAGCGATCTCGCCCAGACCCGCGTCGGGCGCCTGCGCACCTTTGTTTCGGGCATGTTCTCGGTCTCCGCCCGCCGCTCTTCCATCACCTCCGAGGACGAGACCAAGATCGATGGCAAGAAGGTCTTGCTCGGTTAGCGACGGTTTGACCCCCAACGGGAGAGGTACCCATGTTTCCTGCATCGACCAAAAAAGGTGGCCAGGCCTTCGCCATGCCGGACGTCTGCAAGACCCCCGCGGCGCCCAGCCCCTTGCCCTTGCCCTACGTCAACATCGCCATGTTGAGCGATACGGACGACGCCATCGACACGGTGCTGATGGAAAACAAGGAGACCGTGGTCGAGAGCTCCGAGGTTTCGGGCTCGAAGGGGGACGAGCTTGGGACGCTGAAGGGCGTCGTTTCGAGCACCAATCGCGACAAGGTGAAGTTCAAGAAGTACAGCAGCAAGGTGTTTGCCAAGGGGAAGAAGATCGTCCACCACACGGCGATCACCTCCCACAACGGGGGCAACGCGAACATGCCTACGGGCTGCCACGTCGGACCCTCGCAAACCAAAATCATCATCGGCATTTGACCGAGACAGAACCTCGCTCTTCCCATCAAGATACGGAGACCTGGCCATGCCCTTCGACATCAAAGTGCCTTCAGCCGCGAGCGCGCTCGACCCCGACTACACCCAGGCCCTCAAGCCGAACCGGCCGCCCGTCGCCACGCCGACCGGCGGGCCCAACCGCCACACGACGTTCGTGCCGAGCGAGAACACCACGTTCAGCCTCGGCGAGAAGTGCCCCGAGCGCATCAACGACGTGGGCATCACGGGCCGCACCGACAACCATGTGCACCTCCACGTGCGCACCAACAACAAGACGGTTGTCTCCCTGGGCAGCGGCGCTACCGAAGTGGTGATCGACGCCCACGACGCCAAGATCCCGACCAAGGCCACGGGCTACGCCATGGTCACCGACCAAAACGCCTGGCACGACTCGTTCCTCCAACACTTCATCGTGTCGCGCTCCGAAGACATCGTGCTGCGCGCCCCGGCCGATGGCAAGACCATCCTGCTCCAGGCCGATTCGGGGCACGTTACGGCCGTCGCCAAAGAGACGTCGACGTTCGCTTCGCAGGGTCAGGTGAAGATCATCGCCGACCCGGACGCTTGTCTGGAAGAGCCAAGCTACGAACAGGGCCCCACGGGGCAGGTGCAGGCCTCGTTTGGCTCGCTGGAGCGCCGCCTCGGGGTCAACGTCGCGAAGTGGGTGACGGGGGCCTACGGCGTGCTCGGTTCGTTGTTCCTCTTGAACGGCAAAGAGCCTGTCTGGAAAAAGCCCGTCTGGAAGCCCAAGAACCTTCTCGAAACCGGCAAGGCCCTGAAGGACGGCTACAAGCTCGGATCGTCGATTTACAAGTACTTCACGCACACCGACGGGGGCACGGGCAAGCTCACCCTCGCCGCTTCCAGCTCCGCGAGCGTCGGCTCCATGGGCTCGCTGTCCATGTACGGCGTGAAAGACGCGACGGTGGTGTCCGAGCATGGGGTGTCGGTGCTCGGCCTGAAGGCCGCCATGAAGGGTCTGCTGAAGGCGGACATGTGGGGCGGCAACAAGGCGAGCGTCAAGGCTGGCAAGGACGTTTCGATCGAAGGTGAGTGGGGCAAGGCGTCGGTCAAAGGGCGCAAAGATGTGGACATCAGCTCCACGACGGCGGGCGTGGCCATTCAAGGTGACACCAATGTCCAGGTCACCGCGAAGACCGGCGAAGCTTACCTGCACTCCGCCAAGCACAGCTACATCGGCGCGGGCACGGGCTTTGGCCTCGTCACCACGCCGGACGTCTTGAGCCTGGGTAAGATTTCTTCCGGAGGAGAAGATTTTGGCAAGACCAAGATCGACCCCAAGAAGGGCATCGCCATCGACAAGGACACGATCACCATGGGGCACGGCTCCGCTAAATTCGTGATGCGCCAGAAGGACGTGAAGCTCAACGCCCACAAAGAGGTGTGGTTCAAGATGGAGCACAGCGGGGGCATCACGCTCAAGACGAAGAAAAAGATCTTGATTGGTGTCTGAAGAAAGCCCGCTCTAGGTCCGCGCCCTGTATAGTGGCCGCCATGATTGACTCGAAACAGACGCAGCTCCCCCTGGGCCCGGTCCATGAACGCTGACGCCTGCGGCATTTGTGGCGGCGACGGCCGTATCGCCAACTCCTTTTCGGGCAGCAGCGCGCGCTGCCCCTCCTGCCTCGGCAGCGGCCGACGCTCGCTCGACACCGGCTTTCGCGACGTCACCAAGACCAAGGCTTCCCACCATGTGCAGCCCAAGAAGCCCGGCGTCGTAGAAAAGCAACAGGGGCCGACCACGGTGGAAGGTATCCAGCTCACCAAAGAGGTCATGGCCTGCGCCACCCTTTCGAGCGGCACCAAGACCAAGATCAGCCTCGAAATCGTCGAGCACGAGGCGAGCCACGGTCGTTGCACCCAAACCTTCATGCAGAAGGTCCGAAAGCAGCTCCGCGGCACCTCGTCCTGAGATTCAACGCGGGTAACCCCTCCAGGCAAGGTCGGTTCCTGCGGCACAACGCAGGGACCTTCAGCGCGTATCGCCCCCATGACGGCGGTACCATCTTGCGCTATGGGGTCGAACCGTGTTTCACCGTTGGGCCGCTGTACGCCTCGTCGCCCCCCTTTTGTTGGGGCTGAGCGTGGAGCTCGCAGCGCCGGCGCCTGCGCGAGCGGACGAGCCGGACAGCGCGACGCGCGCCCGCTATTTCTACCACGGCTACGACTACGGCTCCCAGGCCCTGTGGAACCCGGCCTACCTGATCCTGAATCGCGGCTTCGACGCCTTGCAGCTCCGTCTCAAGCTGCGCAATCCGCTGCTCCAGCGCTACGAGCTCAACGCGGGCAACGTAGTCGACAACATGGCACTGCCCTTTCGCTCCATCGAGAGCTACGGCGCGTGGCGCTTCGTGCGGGAGGAGATCTTACCCGGAACCTTCACGGGGGAAGGCGCGCGGTGGGCGCCGAACTATGGCCTGCACCTGATAGGTGGCGGTCTGGACTACGTGGCGATGCGCGAGTGGTACGAAGATCAAGGCGTGCCCGCGGCTTCGTTCGCGGCGGGGGTCACGCTCTACATCTCTGCCTTTCTGAACGAGACCATCGAAAACTACGACATATCGGGCCCTAACACCGACGCCCTCGCGGATCTGTACATCTTTGACCTGGCGGGGGTGCTCTTGTTCAGCATCGACGACGTGGCGCACTTCTTCAGTCACACCATCATTGTCTCGGACTGGTCGTTGCAGCCGACCTACACGGCCCCTCTTGGCAACCTGCACAACCAGGGCAACTACTTCGCGGCCAAGTGGCCGCTGCCGTTCTACGAGCCGCTGCGCCTCTTTGGCTACTCGGGCTACTCCAGCATGGCGGGTCTGTCCTACCTCGGGCCTCTGGGCTACTCGCTGAGCGTAGCCGGCGGGGTCAAGGTGGCCGAGCTCCGCGCGCGCAAGGTCAACCTGGTCGACAACGTGATTGGCTTCAAGCCCGCGGGGGCCATCTTCTTGGACCGCAACGAGTCGCTCTTGGCCTCGCTCCAGGTGTCCGACGTGAAGGACTACTTCATCCACCTCAACGTGTATCCGAATGCCTTTTTCCACACCGAGCCTGGGGTAGGCTTTTTTGGCGTCGTGGGCCAGGACGGCGGGGTCATCGGCGGAATTTC
>CAYLJT010000419.1:0-7633 GCA_964383995.1 uncultured Polyangiaceae bacterium | reverse complement strand
CTCGGAGACCCAAGTGAGCAGCCTGGAGCCGCTGTCGGGTCTGAGCGCCCTGCAAACGCTCTATTGCTCGGAGACCCAAGTGAGCAGCCTGGAGCCGCTGTCGGGTCTGAGCGCCCTGCAAGTGCTCAATTGCTCGAAGACCCTAGTGAGCAGCCTGGAGCCGCTGTCGGGTCTGAGCGCCTTGCGAATGCTCTTTTGCATCGACACGCGGATCGCCGATATTCCAACGGCAATTGCGTGGCAAGATTCCCTCCAACACCTGGCATGTTCCAGTCCCTATCTCCACCACATTCCCGCCGAGGTTCTTTCACAAAGCCCGCTCGGCAACTGCCTCGACCGCCTCCGCGCGCACCTGCGCGACCTGGAGGCGGGGGACGCTTTGCTCCCTGACATCAACGTCCTCATGCTCGGCAACGGTCGCGTCGGCAAGACCCAGATCTGCAACCGCATCCGCGGCCTTTCCTTCGAGCCCGACGCCGATAGCACCCACGATGTCACGGTTACCAGCACGCCCCTCAACGATAGCACCCTTCTCCGTCTGTGGGACTTTGGCGGGCGGGACCCTTACGACGGCACCCACGCGCCTTTCAGGCGTACTCGTGCCGTTGTCGTGCTTGTATGGACGCCGGACTCGGAGAACAGCGACACCCATGAACACGCCAGCCTGACGTTTCGCAACCAGCCTCTTGGCTATTGGCTGGCCGCCGTGCAGCAATTGGCCGGGCCGCACAGCCCGGTGCTGGTCGTTCAAAACCAATGCGATCAGCCCCAGGACGAGCGCCTTCGCCCTCCCGTGGACGATGCATCGTTGGAGGCCTTTTCGTTTCGCAAGGTCCTGCATTACAGCGCGCTCAACGACCGAGGTCGGAGCACGTTCAACGATGCCTTGGGGCAAGCCGTGGACTACCTTCGGGGGCGCGAAGGGCAACCCCGCGTTGGCAAGGGGCGCTTGGCTGTCAAACAACGGCTGGAGGCGATGCAAAACGCTGACGCGGCGCTCGATGACGTGTCCCAGCGCCGGCACCGCACGCTCAGTCAGGAGCATTTTCGAGCCATTTGCGCTGAGGTGGGTGGGGTCAGCGATCCAGCGTTGCTGCTCGACTATCTGCATCGAAGCGGCGTCGTTTCTTACCAACCGGGCTTGTTCGACGACCAGATTATTTTGGATCACGCCTGGGCCCTCGATGCGGTGTATGCCGTGTCCAATCGGAGATAGAGCTGGAGAGAGCCGGGCCACCGACTATTGGCGGGAGTAGTTCGGGACGTGCTGGCCACCATCGCCGACACCTTGATACCTCAGGATTTCGAAACCTCGCGAAATATGGCTTCGAAGAGGGGCCGAGCGGGGCGGAGTAGAACCTGGGCCAGCCCCCGAGCCCCTCGCGTCCTGCCGCGGGACGAGTCGCTCGTGGCTGGACGGCGAGGTGTGGGTGGCAAGGAAGAGGCTTCAGAAGGATCCTGAGCGCTCGCGTGGGACGCCCTTGTCCACGAGGAGACGACGCGCGACTACGGACACTCCCTCGCCCCATCCTTCGCGTTGGTGGTGGGGTCGCGACTAGGAAGACGGGCGGGTGCCCTTGCGCAGCTCCTCCAGCTCTTTCAGCAGAGCGTCGCGTTCGGCTTCGGCCTTTCGTCGGGCCTCGGCTTCCTGCCCGCGCTCGGCTTCGGCGCGCATGCGCGCCACCTCGGCGGAGGCAGCAGCCTCCTCGGGCGTCGGCAACAGGTCGGTCCCCTCGGCGTCGCGCGAGAGGCGCAACATCGGCCCAATTTGGGGCGCCTGCACCGTTGTCCAGAAAAGATCCAACACCCTGGAACGCCGGACTTCTGGATCTTCCGCGGCGCGCTCCACAAGCTCGCCATCTACCCGGTCCCATACGCGAATGGGCTGCTCGTCGTTGGTCGCGTCGAACCGCACCAGCTCGCTCACGCCGGCGGCGCGATAGCGCTCGAGCTTGCTGTTCCAGTCGTCGCTGGGCCGGTCGGACTTGCTGACGACCTCCACGGCAAGATCGGGAGCCCCTCGCTCCCACACCTTCCACACGTTGAACGTCTCGTGCGGCCTTCCAAGCTTCACAAACGCGTCGGGCGCGCAGCGTTTGGCGGCGCTGGTTGGATCCCAATAGACGAATTGCTCGGAGCCGATGGTAGCCGTCTCTCCAAAGGCCATCTTCAAAATCAGGAACAACGCGGTGCGAATCTCGAGATGAGGTCCCGTTTCCGGCGCTTCTTCCTCCTCAGGAAAATGGAGCGGCGCGGGGGGTTGGCTAGCAGGTGGACCCACGTAGATGTGCCCAGACCTAACAAAGCGAAGCTCGGAGTGCATGACAGTTGGCATGGCGACGGGCTGGCTGGGCGTAATTTTGGTAATTGAGCACAAAGGAGAGGGGATTGCAACCGTCTTTGGGGGCCGAGGCGGGAGCGTGCTCCGAAGCGGGCCCATCCCCTGACATGGCTGGTCCTGCCGCACCCCGAAACAGGCCGTGTTCTGCGCCTAGCCCACGACCGCGCGGGGTTAGATCTCTTGTTGACTGCGGAAGAAGCAGAAGCGCGCGCCAGGAAGGCGGCCGAGCAGCGCGCCCTCGACACGCCGCTCGCGCAAGACTGGAGTGGGCAACCCTCTCTGGCGAGTTGGATCGCCCCCCGAAGACCTCGGCGCCGCCGCCCTGTGGTGTTTCGGCCAGTTCGGCCGCCGGGCTCCCCTGGCCACCGCCGTGGAGATTCCGGACACGCGGCCTTCCGGCCGGGACGGCCTTCCCGCGCTCCATTGGGCGCTCGCCTGCAAGACGACAGACATGGTGTCCTGGCTTTTGGGCCAGGGCGTTGCGGTCGATGTTCGTTCGGATGAGGAGGCGACGGCGCTCATGACGGCCGTTCAGCAAAACGTTGCCGACCAGGTGGCAAGGTTGCTCGCCAGGAAGGCAGACGTGAACGAAAAAGACGACAGGGGTTTCACCGCGCTCCACCGAGCCGCCGAAATGGGCCACGTAGACCTGGTCCGGGTACTTCTGAAGAGCGGGGCCGACCCGAGCACGGAGGCCTTGGGGCACACCCCGCCATCTCTCGCGAAGCTGCGCGAAAACCAAGCGATTGTTGACCTGTTGCGCTAGCGCCGCCCGGGAAACGGAAGTTTCGTTGTTGTGTAGGAGGTGCACCAAACGACGCCGTGGAGAACGGCGCCAACGGGAAGGCGGCCGACGGGGCCTTGTGTCACGTCGACCTTGGTGGTAGCCTCGCGGCACGAGCTGGAACGACGACAACCAAAAGCGCCTGAACGCGCTGCGCGCCGGGGAGCTTGCGGGGACGCTGACGGAACCAGAGCGTCACGAGCTGGCGGCGCTCATGGCCATGGTTGAAGCCGACGAAGCCGAAGCCCTCGCGCCCTACTTGGGGCGGCTTCAGGCTCAGAGCCACAACCTGAATGCCGAGCTCCGAGGCCTGGAGTCCGAGAATCAAGAGCTTGCGCGGCTGCTCGCGCAGCAGCAAGCCCTCGCTGCGGACGCCCGTCACTTTCTGTCCGAATTCGATCAGCGGCGCTCCACCATTCTTGAGGCGCTTGCCCACTTTTCGCGTGGCCCTCTGCCAACGACCTAGTGCCGAGCGGGGTGGGGTAGGACGTGGGCCAGCCCCCAGGGCCGTCGCGTCCCGCCGCCGGGCGAGCCGACTCGTGATGGTGAATTCTCCATAGATTCGGAAAACAAGACGTTGTAGCATCCGGCCATGGGTTCCGCGAGCTACGACGATGCCACCCTGGCGGCCTATTTCTATCCCATGGATCCCACACTTTTCGATGATCCAGTGGCGGGCCCCGCGCTTCTCCGCCTGGCTGCGGACGATCCCGACGTCATCGCCGCGGTGGCAGATGTAGATCGGTCGCAGGTGCGGGCTTTTCTGGCCAAGTCCCCCTGGGAGCGTATGGACGATGCGTTTGGTTTGTTCGAGCTCATGACAGGTTTCAAGCGTGTCACTTAGCGACAATTCTCGGCGAATGCTCACCGAGCTCGCGGCGACGGGCGTAGAGTTCATCATCGTTGGCGGCGCGGCCGCGATCCTTGGCGGAGCGTTTGTGGTGACCGAGGATGTTGACATCGTTCATCGGCGCACACCCGAGAACGTGAATCGACTTCTTGCCTGGCTGCTGTCTCACGGCGCATACCATCGTTTCGACCTTGCCAACCGGAAGCTGCCACCGAAGGAGGACGCCCTCCTCGGCCACGGGCACCTCAATCTCCAGATCGACCTGGGTAAGCTCGACGTGCTTTGCGAGCTGTCCGAGGGTGAGGGGTACGACGAACTGCTCGACGACACCTTGATGGTCGCCAACGGTGAGCTGACACTGCGCGTGTTGAGCCTTTCTCGTCTGATCGCCGTGAAGGCACGGGCCGGACGACCGAAAGATCGCGCGGTGCTGCCAATGCTTGTTGCCGCCCTTGACGAACAACGCCGCAAACTCCCGTAACCCCAGCTCCGGGCAACGGGTGCTAGCGACAATACCTTCGTCGAAACAGGCCTTCCTACTGCCGGACGAGCTCGCTGCCATCGTGGACGACTGGGCGACGGCGCTCATGACGGCCGTTCAACAAAACGTTGCCGACCAGGTGGCAAGGTTGCTCGCCAGGAAGGCAGACGTGAACGAAAAAGACGACAGGGGTTTCACCGCGCTCCACCGAGCCGCCGAAATGGGCCACGTAGACCTGGTCCGGGTACTTCTGAAGAGCGGGGCCGACCCGAGCACGGAGGCCTTGGGGCACACCCCGCCATCTCTCGCGAAGCTGCGCGAAAACCAAGCGATTGTTGACCTGTTGCGCTAGCGCCGCCTGGGAAATGGAAGTGTCGAGCAAGAGCTCTTTCTGACCATGATGAAGAGCTGCGGCATCAGTTTCACCTACCGCCGCGCGGACAAGCAGCGTGGCATCGAGGCCGAGTACATTGCGCCTGACCTTCTGCCCGACTTCGCAGAGGTTGCCACGGACGTGGAGGCCTGGTGGGACGAAGCTCAGCCCTTTGACGAGCTGCGGATCGACCTTCCCTTTCTTCACCCGGGCGTGATGCGTGGCCTTATCGCACGGATTGGTCAACAGGCCGGAACGTCCCCCAGAACGGATCCAGCGTGCCGCCTATTGGCGGGCAAAGTTCGACGAGCTTGACGCGTTAGTGAGCACCCGGCCCAGGGACGTCGCCGTACCCGACTTCGCGCGCTACAAGCTGATGCAAGACTTCGCCAACCGCGTGGGGGACGTGCTGGCCACCATCGCCGACACCTTGATGCCTCAGGATTTCGAAAACCTCGTGAACTATGGCTTCGAAGAGGGGCCGAGCGGGGCGGCGTAAACGTCCGAAGACTCGCACTTCGCGTCGTGCTTGACTAATACCGCGGGGGGATGCGAGCTTCTCGGCGTGAAGCGCGCATCCGAGGCCAGTCCTCCCCAAGCTGCTCGACAGTGGGTTGTCTTGACTGGCACTCTCGAACAATCGGACGCTCTCGACCTGCAGTATTGGCAGGAGCACACCACCGGTGCCGAGCGAGTTGCCGCTGTCCACGCCTGCCTAGTCGATTGCCTGCGAACGAGGGGGAAACGTGTTCCCGGATTTCGTCGAACTTATCGCTTCGTTGAACGCTGAAAAGGTCCGCTACCTCATCGTTGGTGGGTACATCCGTATCGCTGGTTGCCGCTCCCCGTTGTTCGGCGGGCCCGTTCATGCTACGCGTGGTCAACGATGATCACTGCTAAACGTCCCCCGCTCACGGATATTGCCAACGAGCTCGCAGACGCGCACCGCGAGGCGGACCCCGACACGCTGGGGGTCTACCTCGCGCCCGATCCGTCGGAGCAGGAAATTCGACTCGTCGAGGTCTCGCGGTCCGTTGGCACGACGGGCGAGGTATTGCCGTTTCGCTTCGGCGCGCGTGCCGATCAGGGCATCCCGTACCCGTCGGTGGTGGTGCTGCTGAGCCCGGAGGAATGGGAACAACTCAGTGCCGGGAAGCTGCAGCTACCGGCGACGTGGGGGCCCGTTGAGGCGCTCGTGGAGCTCAACAAGGCGAGCTGATGGCGAGCGATCGAGATTGGGCAGATGCCTACCTCGCCCAGGCGAGCGAGGATCTCAAGGCTGCGCAGCTGATTGCGGGCAATACGCCTTCGGTTCTGTGCATGCTCTTGCAGATGGTCCTTGAAAAGACGGCCAAGGCCGCCCTTCTCCGCAGTGGGCAGATCCCGCTGCGTCAGGCGGTGTCCTCGCACGGGGCAGCATCTCGACTCGTGGCTATGCTCAAGCGCAACCAGCGCTACCTCGTTGCTCTCGGCGACGGCGATCCGTATCGCTGGAAGGAGGTGCTTCCTCTCGTCTATGAGCTGGAGCGGGCGCAACCTCAGCTCGCTCAAAACGGACCCAAGCTCGAGTATCCTTGGGTAGATGCGACTGACGACTCCATCCGTTGGCCAGCGCGCGATCTCCCCATCGCGCAAAGAATGACCGATCCGAGGGACCAAAGCGGGGCGCGACTTCTCAAGCTCGCGGCGCGGCTCGTCCAGCAGTGCGCGACGCTATTTCCTTGAGAAGCGAAGCTGGTCCAGAGAGCCAAACGTAGGTGATATTCCCTTCTTCCGCGGGATCGTAACGCGATGCTTCCAGGCACTGTCACCTCGCGACGTCCCGAGCCGCACTTGCAGCGGACAGAGCTTGGGGACAACAGCGCTCAATCAAGTTGATACTTGCGGTGTCCCGCCGTACGCTGACTCTACTTGCCGATGGCTGCTTTGGAGAGCACAACCTAGCTGACGCGCTCGGGCGCGATGGAGGACGAAATGGACTGGCGTGATCACATCGAGCTCAATCCGGAGGTGCTCGTAGGGAAACCCGTATTGAAGGGGACCCGCCTGGCGGTCGAGTTCATCCTGGACATGGTTGCGGTCGGTGTCCCGGAAGCGGAAATCCTCGCGAACTATCCCCGGGTAACCCACGAGGGCATCCTCGCCTGCGTCGCGTACGCCGCAGAGCTGGTCCGGGGCGAACGCGTGCTCGCGTTGAGCGCCTGACCATACGCCTGCTAGCGAAGGAGAACTTTCCGCGGGAGGCCGTGCGCGCCTTGCGGGCAGCGGGGCATGACGTCGCGTGGGCCGCGGAAGACTGCCCTTCAGCGGCAGACGTCGACGTGCTTGCAAAGGCGATGCACGAGGCCCGGATACTCCTCACGCTGGACAAGGATTTCGGAGAGCTGGCGTTTCGCTCTCGATTGCCAGCATCGTGTGGCATCGTGCTGTTTCGGATCGCGCCGTTGCCGGACGCCGTGTCCAAAATGGCCGTTCGAGTGCTGGCGGGGGCGTCGTTCGAAGGTCGATTCGTCGTCGTGGAAGACGATCGACTGCGCGAGCGGGCCCTCCCGGGCGTCCGTGAAGGAGTGTGATCAACGACAATTACTTTTGCCGGTCGGCGACAACTACTTTTGCCGGTCGGTCCGTCTCCGCAGGAGCCTCCCCGGGCCGCCCCATCGACCCAAAAAGCTCCGCGGGAGCCTCCCCGCACCGCCCAACGGTCCAAAAAAGCTCCGCGGGAGCCCTCCCGGCACCGCCCAACGGTCCAAAAAAGCTCCGCGGGAGCCTCCCCGAGCCGCCCCATCGACCCAAAAAGCTCCGCG
>CAYLJT010000418.1:0-7657 GCA_964383995.1 uncultured Polyangiaceae bacterium | reverse complement strand
GACCGACGTCCGCCGCTGCGTGGCGCGAGATGGCGCCGTGCTCGACTGCGGGGTCGTGTTTCTACGGATCCGGGTGGGCGTTTACATCCGGGTGGGGTAGCGCCGGGGCGGGGCGGGAGGCTTCAGTGTCCTCGGCCGTCGAGGCCCGAGGAGAACGCCGTGGCGAACGGGGGCTTTCTTCACTGGATATCTTGATGGCGCTATCCCTTGTTGTCTGGCGAGGTCCTGCCCATTTTCACGAGCAAGGGACCACCCAATCCCGGCTTTTTTTGCATAGGAAGGGACCACCCCTTTTCCAGAGAAAGGGACCACCCGCAGGCGAGGCTGACCTGCATTTTCTCACGCCTGGGACCCACGTTGTCCAACAAGGACCCCATTGAGCTCCAAGCAAGTGAACGCAGAGCCTCGCGCTCCTACCTCACCCTGCGGCCGGCCCTGCCACCAGGCGCTTCAGCTCGTCCAGTTGACTTTGCTGCAGCTTTATCAGCTCAGCAAGCTGGTGGTCGCGGAGCTGGTCGAGCTTTTCGTGGAGCATCATGATCTCGATCTCGGCTTTGAGGTTGACCTCGTAGTCATGCTCCGCCGTCAATCGGTCTTTCTGTGCCTGGCGGTTTTGCGACATCAAAATGATTGGTGCCTGAATCGCCGCCAACATCGACAAGAACAGATTAAGCAAGATGAACGGGTAAGGATCGAAGCTGCTCCCGTACTTGGCGAAGAGAACGGCGTTCGAGGTGATCCATGCGACCATGACAGCGCCAAAGATGCCGATGAACGCCCAAGAACCACCAAACCGCGCCACGGCATCGGCGGTCCGCTGGCCTAGCGTTGCTTCGTCGGCGCTGTAGTCGAGGGCCACGTTGCGCGTAATCGTTTTGCGATCCGCGATGTGCTGGGTGACTTTCCGAGCGCGCGGGCCAAGGGCATCAAAAGAGACGCCAAAGTGTTTGCTGGCGATGTCGTTGCGGTTTCTCATGGTGGCGTGGGGTCGGACCGCTCGCTGTGAGCGGCGCACCTGGCGCGTTGTACCACGGCACCCAAGCCAGCGCCGGTCCCGGCGCCTTGCGTCGGGCGGCCGTTCCACGCTTCGCATCCGCCCAAAAGCAGCCCGAGCGCCGCTCTTCAGAAAACTTAAGCAACCGCTTGACAATCGAGACGGCCGGCGCAATAGTTAAGCTTATGCTAAACCATGCGGCTGTCGATCGCGTCTTCCACGCGCTCGCCGATCCCACGCGCAGGGCCATTCTCGAGCAGCTCAGTCGGGGCGCCGCCTCCGTCAGCGATCTTGCAAGGCCCCTCGATGTGACGCTGGCCGCGGTGGTTCAGCACCTCCAGGTGCTCGAAGAGAGCGGCGTCGTGCGCACCTCCAAGGTCGGCCGGGTCCGATCTTGCCAAATCGATCCGAGCGGATTGCGGCTTGCCGAGCGTTGGATCGCCGAGCGGCGTTCGCTCTGGGAGCAGCGTTTCGATAGGCTCGCCGCCCTCGTCGAGGACCAGCCCCGTCCCAGCCCCAAAGCAAAAAAGGTCAGATCATGAAGTCATCCCCCGTCGTCCATGGCTCCTTCACCATCGAACGAACATTCCGGGCAACCGTCGCGCGGGTGTTTGCCGCTTGGGCAGACATCGAGACCAAGGCGCAGTGGTTCATCGGCCCGGAAGACCGCTGGACGCTCTCCAAGCGCGCGGTGGACTTTCGGGTAGGCGGCGAAGAGCTGCTTCAAGGTCAGTTGAAAGACGGCCCATCGACGCACTTTGCCGCTCGTTATCACGCGATCATCCCAAACCAGCGGCTCGTCTATGTCTATGATATGTACGTCGGCGACGAGCACTTCTCGGTGTCTCTTGCCACGGTGGAGCTGTCTCCCCTTCCGGATGGGGGTTGTCGCATGACGTTCACCGAACAGGCCGCCTTCTTCAATGGACAGGACGGTACGGAGTCCCGCCGCAGCGGGACCGACGCCCACTTCGACCGCCTTGCCGCCGTGCTCGACGAAGGGACCGAGATCGTCTCCACACGCCTGATCAGCGCCTCCGCCGAGCGGCTTTTCAGCGCCTTTGCGCAGCCGAGCGAGGTCGTCCTGTGGTGGGGGCCGAGGGGCTTTCGCACCACCCTTCACGAGCTAGACCTTCGCCCCGGGGGCTCATGGCGATTTGACATGCACGGTCCGGACGGCGCAACCTACCCCAACGAAAAGCGGTTCCTGGAGGTGGTGCGACCGGAGCGCGTCGTCTTTGAGCACCTCGACCCGAAGCACCACTTTACCATGACCATCGCCTTGACGGCGGCGGGCGCGTCGACGCGCGTCACGTGGCGCTTGCGCTTCGACACCAAGGACGAAGCGCAGGCGCTTCAGGCGGTGATCGCCGAGGCAAACGAGCAGAACTTCGATCGCTTGGAAGCGCACGTGGCGGCGGACGCTTGAGCGGTTTGACGGCGTCGGGTCTGCCCGCCGCGCAGTGAGCGTCAGAGCGACCACGTCCCCGCCAAAGGCCCTCAACCCGCCGACCCGCGCAAAGCACGCAGCTCCGCCTCCAACGCCGCAATCCGCGCGCGCAAGGGCTTGGACGCCTCTTCGATATCCGCCAGCGTAAACCTCTCCGTAATGTGCTGTGGGCAGTTCCAGTCAAAGGCCTCCACGTCGATGACCGCGACACGCTCGATGCGCGCGTCGTAGCCTGGCAAGGAGACAGCCAACAAGAGCTCGGGGCCGGCTTCGTCCTTGGACAAGAACCGCAGTCGCCCCAGCAGCTTCAGCCGGCGTCGGTTCTTGTAGTCCATGACAATGATCGACACGCGGTCGTCACGCGCCGCGTTGCCCACCGACACGAATTGGCGATTGCCTCCGAAGTCCGCAAAGGCCAGGCGCGTTGCCGAAATCACCTTGAGAAACCCTGGCGGACCGCCGCGGTGCTGGACGTAGGGCCAGCCGGTTTCGCCCACCGTCGCCAGGTAGAAGCTGTCTGCGTTGGCCAGGTAGTGCGCTTCACGCGGGCTCAGGGTTTCGTCGGGGTCGGCCGCTGCCCGCATTCGGGCATAGGCCGCACGCGACCCGTGACGTTCCTGGAGCGCTTGCACGGCTGGGGTGAACGCTAGCTCGCCGAAGGACTTCATGGCAGGACATCTTTCCGTGGAATTGCGACGTAGCGGGGTCGGACGCCTTCGTCCGAGGACTGGAAGGGCTGTTTCCACAGGGGGCATTGTGATTCTTGCTCCGCACAAAACAAATGACCTCGAAGTAACTTGATTTATGCTGCGTGTGCATAAATACTCCTGCCGTGGACAAGCTTCGGGCCATGCAAGTGTTCGTGCGCATCGTCGATTCGGGCAGTCTCACGGCGGCGGCGCAGGCGCTCGATGTCTCCGTGCCGTCGGTCGTCCGCTCGCTCGCGGCGCTGGAGCAGGCCGTGGGGGCGCGGCTCTTGAACCGCACAACGCGCCGCTCTTCGCTTTCCGATGAGGGGCGCGAATATTACGAACGCTGCCGTCGCGTGCTGTCGGAGGTCGAGGCGGCCGAGGCAGCGCTTTCAGCTCGCAGGGTAGAGCCACGGGGGCGGCTGCGTCTTACGGCGCCGGTCGCTTTCGGCCGCATGTTCGTGGCCCCCGTCGTCCGGGAGCTTGCCACCAAGTACCCCGACGTCGAGATCGAGCTGCTGCTGCTCGACCGTGTCGTCGACCTCGTGGAAGAGGGCATCGACGCGGCCCTCCGCATCTCCCATCTGCCCGAGTCTTCCCTCGTGGCGCTGCGCGTAGGCGAAACCCGCCGCGTGCTGTGCGCCGCACCCAAATACCTGAAACGCGCCGGCACGCCCAAGGCACCTTCCGACCTTGCCAACCACCGCTGCATTCTCTTTGCAGGTCTCACGGGCAACAACGAGTGGTCCTTTGCGGGGGAGCCACCCACGCGGGTCGCGGTCCGCCCATCGCTGCGCACGAACCAGTTCGATGTCGCCGTCGATGCCGTCCTCCAGGGGCTCGGTTGTGGGCAGTTTCTTTCGTATCAAGTCGAAGCGCTCACACGCGAAAAGAAGCTCACGCGAATCCTCTCCGACTTTGAGCCGCCCCCCTTGCCGATTCAGATTGTTTACCCCCACGCGCGGCTCCTGTCGCCCAATGTGCGGGCCTTCGTGGATCTGGCAGCCGTCCGCCTGCGGTCGGCTCGCCCGCTGCGCGATTGACCGGGGCCTCCAAAAAAATCATCGCCCCCCCTTGACCGAAACGAACGGTCGTACTATTCATCCATCCGTGACCAAAGGTGAAGACACCCGCGCGGCCGTTTTGGCCCAGGCCCTCGACTTGGCGAGCGAAGAGGGGCTGGCGGGGCTCACCATCGGGCGCTTGGCCGACAAGGTCGGCATGTCAAAGAGCGGGCTTTTTGCCCACTTTGCTTCGAAAGAAAACCTGCAGATTGAGATTTTGCGCGCCGCCATCGACCGCTTTGTGTCGACGGTGGTGTCGCCGGCGCTCAAGGCGCGGCGGGGCGAGCCCCGGGTTCGGGCGCTTTTCGACCGTTGGATTGGTTGGAAAGACCAGTTCTCCGGCGGCTGCATCTTCGCCGTCGCCTCCGTCGAGCTCGACGACAAGCCGGGCCCCGCGCGCGACGTGCTCGTGGCCTCGCAAAAAGATTGGCTCGAAACACTGGCCACCGCGGCGCGTATCGCCGTCGAAGAAGGCCACTTTCGCAAAGACTTGGATGCTCGGCAGTTTGCCCACGAGGTCTATTGTCTGGGCTTTGGACACTTTCAGGTGTCGCGCCTCGTCATCGACCCCAAGGCGCTCGATCGCACACGGGTGGCCCTCGAACGCCTGCTCGCCTCCGCTCGTACCCCCAACTGACCTGTAACGAACCTAGGAGATGCCATGACTCCACGCTCCGATTTTTCTGACCCTCAAAAAAGCACGACCGTTCGTCCTTCTCGACGGGCGGAGGTGCCCTTCCGGCTACGGGCGATTCGGGCGGGCATCCATGCGCTCGAAGCGGGGTCCCCGGCGCTGGCGGCGCGGCTGGGCGAGCGCATCATGTTCAGCACCACGCGCCGCGCGCCGCGCGCGGAGGAGACGGCGGTGCTCGCCCGGGGCGAGCGACTGACCGTCCGCGGGCCCCTTGGCAAGCTTGCCGTGTGGCGCTTTGGGCAGGGCCCGGTCATCGTGCTCGTTCACGGTTGGAATGGGCGCGCGGGGCAGCTTGGTGGCCTGGTCGAGCCATTGGTCAGCTCAGGCTACTCCGTTGTCACGTTCGACGCGCCGGGACACGGCGAAAGTGAAGGCTCCCATTCTTCCCTCCCCGACTTCGCCGACGCCTTCGACGCCGTGCTCGACGCCGTCCTTCCCATCTTCGGGCGGGCCCACGCCGTGATCGCCCACTCGATGGGCGGCGCCGCCGTCACCTATGCCGTCAGCCGTTACCAAAGGCGCCACGAAACCCTGCTCGAACGCGGCATCCGCGAGATCGGCCAGCCCGTGGAGCGCTTCGTGTTCATCGCACCGCCCATCGATGTCCGAGACTTTGTGCGCGGCTTCTCGCGCCTCGTGGGGCTCAAGGCCGACACCGAAGAGGCGCTGAATCGCCGCCTGAATCAGCGCTTCGACGTGCCGATGGCGGATCTCTACGGGCCGGACCTTGCCAAGGACATGAACGCCCCGTTGCTCGTGCTGCACGACGCCGACGATCGCGAGGTCCCGCTGCGTTGTGGGCAGTTGCTCGCCGAAGCTTGGCCGAACGCCACCCTGGAGGTCACGAAGGGGCTCGGCCACAACCGTATCCTGAACGACCCGGCTGTGCTGCGCCGCATCGTCGCTGCGGTGAGCTCGGCGTAGCGGTCCTAGCCAATACGGCCGGACCGCCACCCGGGCTGGAGGATGGATGGAAGGTCAGTGGGTCGTGCTGCCGCCCAGGGTCTTGCGACCTTGAACCACGTATTCGGCACGGTGGACTCGGGCATCGCCACCCATGACGTGCGTCAACGCCGCCGCTTCTGCGAGACTTTCGCCAAGCTCGGCCGCCTGAGGTGATTGGGCCATCAATGCGGCGGGTGCGCCGGGTGCGGCACAGTTCGCCAGGAACGACTCGATTACGTCCTCCCGATGGGGAAGAAACTGCGTATCCAGGGCCGCGGAGATCTTGCCGGTTTCGTCGATGTGCGTGAAGTCGGGCTGACCGTTCTTGGTGTTTTGCGAAGGCCACACCAACCCACCGCCCAGATTGTCCGTTCGGCTGAAACGGTGGCAACCCGCGCAGGCTTGGGTTTGGGCACGCGCCACCACCTGCACTGGAGTCAGGCCATTCGGGAACCCTCCTGGCGGCGCGGTGAGCCAGCTGCTCGATTGGAAGAAGAACGTCGGGTAGCTGGACTCCGACTGGCTTCGGTTGCTGTGTGCGGTGCTTTCACCGTGGTCGTATTTGCCCGGCAAAGGCAGGCTGATGCTGTTGATGTCGGTGGCGCTCGCGAGGGTCGGCGCAATCCCGATGAAGTCCGCTCTGAAGCTCGCCGCGTCGGCATGTGTCGACGCGCCGCTGAAGAACAGGCCGGCAGGATTGGCCTTGACGGTTACGGGCTCAAAGAACATCTCGCACGTCGAGGGGATGGTCTCATCGGTACACTGCCGGTTCACGTGGAACTCACGCAAAACCCACTGCTTTGGAGGCGCAATCGAATTTGTGCGAATTTGCCCACCGCTCGGCTCACCAAAAATTAGGAATGGTGCACCGTTGTAACCGGTGCCCACGACGGGCGCATCGAGACCGTAGTTGCGGGGATGAACGACCGGGCGGAAGTTGGGAAGACCCGTGAAGTAGAAGCTCTCCAAGGCATCGGCCAACGCGGTCGCGTTCGTGATGTTGGAGAGACCTGCCCAGAAGTCCGCAACCGGGCGGCAGGCTTCGAGGCAGTCTGCCGGCGTGCCCGCGGGAGGTGGCAGCGCGCCTTCAAAGATGATGAACGTCCGTTGATTGACGTTGAGCTGTCCGACATTTGCGTAGACGATGCGGTACTCACCGCAGCTTGAACCGTCGACCTGGGCCAGATCGAAGCGGTTGAAGAGGCCCACCGGCACAAAGTCCTCGGGTGTTGCCAGGGTGGCGAAGTCTTTTTCACCGCGCGGGCAGTCGATAGTAAACCCATTGATGGGATCGGTGCAGTGCTGCACGCCCGGGGTCGTGTCGGTATCGGACATCGTGTGCCATAGGCGCTTGAAATACTCATCCGCGCTCGTTGCAGCGCCCTGAATTTCGATCAGCTGCTCGAGCACCGCGCGGAGCGGGAAGCGGGCCATCGCTGTCGCATAGGCATTGGGAATCTCGTTGTCGGTGTTCGACGAGATCACCATCGAACGCCGTTGAACGGGTGCAGTGGCCGCGCAATCCGGTGGATCGCACAGGCACTTGCCGCAGTCCTCCCGGCAGTCGCTGCAGCTTTCGTTGCCGTTGCAACTACCATCTCCGCAGACCGGGCACGCTCCGCAATCGCTTACACAGCCGGTGCAGTCCTCGCTTGCGCCGCAAAAGCCGTCACCACAGACGTCGATGCACGGGCCGCAGTCGCTCGGGCAGTTGGAGCAGTCTTCACCGCTCTCGCAACTGCCGTTGTTGCACACAGGGCCGCAGCTGCCGCAGTCGCTCGGGCAGTTGGAGCAGTCTTCACCGCTCTCGCAACTGCCGTT
>CAYLJT010000417.1:0-7666 GCA_964383995.1 uncultured Polyangiaceae bacterium | reverse complement strand
CTTTTGCCCGGCAAGGAGCCGGATCGATTCTTCGATTTGCTCATCAACAAGACGGCGACCGTAGGCCCCGACGTGCTCTACGAGCTGTGGACGACGAAGGGAGGTTCGGAGGCCGCGAAGCGCTCCGAACGGCTCTTGGCAAGGGAAGACGTCCGCGCCCGCGGCACCCCTGCCTTGCAAATCGCCTGGGAGCTCAGGAGCGCGCGCTGCAGCCAAAAACAAGCGCTTTTTGTGCGGGCAGGGGAGGACGGCGACGGTCGCACGCTGGGACAACTGGTGCTGTTGGGAGAAGAGTGTGGCAGTAAGAACGCCAACTGCTGCTATCCCAAAGACGCCGAGCGCGAGGCCGCCGCGGAGGCGATACGCGCGCGTTTGAGGTAGCAGGCCGCTCTTGAAGGAGCGCCCGCGGGGCTATTTCTTCTTGAGGCTCTCGAAGCCGAACGACGTGTCGCCGGGCGTGGCCCAGCGGCCGGTCCAGACGTCGCCGTCGACGCGGTAGCTGACCACGCCTGCGCCCTGACCGCCCACGCCGTAGCCGACCACGAACACGCCGTCTTCTTGGATGCCCGCGCCCTGGTAGGTGCCATTGGACAGGCGCCAATCGACGCCGAACAGGCCACCGCCCTTGGGCGTGATGATGACCGTGCCCGTGTAGCTGCCGCCGGTCGGCGTTTGACCCTTGGTGACCTTGAATGTCCCGGACAAGCCCTCGGGACCTTCCAATTGCTCGACGCCGGTCTCGCCGCTGCCACCCGCGGCCCAGGTGCCGTCGAGCTTGCCACCCCGCACGTCGTACACGACGACTCCGTAGGAGCCACCGATGCCCCAACCGACGCCGACCACGTTGCCTTTTGTCAAGGCGACGCCTTTGTAGGCCGATTTGCCGCCCAAAATCCAGTCCAGGGCGAGGGTCTTGCCAACCTGACTGATGTTGACGTTGCCCTCGTAGTGACCCTTGCCACCGGGGTTGTCGCCCTTCGTGATGGTGTAGGTGCCCGCGAGGTTTCCGGTCGCCGCGCCACCCTTGCCGGACCCGCTGCCATCCCCCTTGCCACCGCCCGAGCCACCCTTGCAGCCCATGACGAGGGCTGCGAGACCAAAACATACCGTTGCGTGGGTCAGATTCATGGCGTGCCTTTCAGGCCCGTGGGGGCCGCGAGAGCCTTAACACGGGGTCACCCAGGAGAACATACCCGGAACAGTCGTTGTAGCGCAGCCAGGCGTCGACCGTGCGACGGGACGCCGTACCGCTTTTGCTCAGCACCTCGGCGAGCTCGCGGGCGGACTGGTTCGCGCGGTCGCGCAGCGTGCCGACCGCTTGGCCGAGGGTGCCCTGTCCCCGCGCATACCACCCCGCCAGGTGGATGAACGGGTCGGCGCCGCTTTGCGTCAAGCGAGACGAAAACGACGCGCTCGTGGCCCGGTCCACGTGGCCCACGAAGGCGACGGGGCCTTCGGACCGCGCCAGGAGGGCGCGCGCCAACGGGGCCACCATGGGCGCCCCCGCGAGGGGCTCTTCGCCTTCGCCCGTGAGCTTGCGGTGAGCGCTGACCTCGGGCACGCCGCCGCTGAAGCACGCAAACGAAACGAGCACGCTGTCCTTGCCAAACGGCCCTTGGCTTGGCAATACCAGGGCGCTAAAGGCCTGACCCCCCGAAGCGCCCGTGAAGGTGCTGTCGGTCAGGGCGCCCCAAAGGGCCGGATCCGAGGGCATTTCGAGGCCGTGCGAGGCGGTGTATACGAGGGGCGGGCAGGGGCCCTGGAGGCGCGCGATGAGGTTCGCCGTAGTCGCCTCGCGGCCGAGCAACGCGTCGCAGCGCGAGGCCCCGAGGTTGGCCATCAGCGGCTCGGCCAACCCCGCGTGCGACTGCCGCGTGGCCTCGTCGGTGGCGAAGGAATAGACCAGCGCCCGGGTCGAGCCCTGCGAAAAATCGCCTTGGAAAAGCGCCAATTTCTGCGCGTAGCGCTGGACCGCCGGCCAGGAGAGCGGGCCCGTCGGGGTGTCGCCGACGTCCAATCTTCCCACGAGGAATTGGCGGTCGAACGCCTCTTGAATGGCGAACGGAAAACGGTCCGGTCCCCCCAAGAGCAAGAGGTAATGCGGTACGCTTTGCGCGCAGGCCTCGTCGAGGCTCCGAAACCAGCGGTCGGAGCCCGCGCTGGCGGGCCTTCGCATCAACACCAGGCCCGGAGTCCCCGAGGGGCCCTCGAAGGCGATGCCGTCTTCCCGACGTCGCTTCAAGAGGGGAGCTAGGGCCTCGCGGGCCGCATCCGCGTCTTCTTCCAACACCACGGCGGCCCAACGCCCGATGGTAGGGTCTTCGGGGTCGAGATCGGGCGGCGCGCCACGCGTGTCATCGTCGTCGTTCTGACCGATGGCAGGGGAGCGGACGCCCTCCAGCCGCTCGGGGTAAGGCGCGCTGGTCGCGGCACCGCGCGCGGCGTTCCAACCCGCATAGTAGACCGTGTCGGCCACGTCAGGATGTCCGAGTCAAGGCGCCGGATGCAAGGAGCACGAGTCCGGATAGCCGGTGAGACCGGCGGTCAGGTAGGGCGACTTCTGCCCATATTGATGGTCCGTCAGGTAGCGCAAGGCGAGGTCGGCGCCGACGCTCGGGTGGGGTTGGTGCCCCGCCGCGTGAACACATTCCACCACCACGCGGCCTCCCTCGGCGAGGAACGGAATGGCGGCTTGCGCGGCGTCTTCGAAGTCGATGATCTTGGTCGGTCCGAAGGAGAACTCGTCGTTGTCACCACCGTGCGTCATCAGTACATTGCCGCCCTGGTCGTGATCGAGGGGGCTCCAGTCGTATTCGACCGTGAAGCCCGCGGTGTTTACGCCGGCCGTCTCGACGGGGTCGTTGAACCAAGCGCCCGAATAGGCAAGGGTCGCGGCGAGGACGTCGGGGTAGCGCGAGTGGAGCAGGTTCGTCATGATGGCGCCTGCGCTGAAACCCAGCGAATAAAGCCGTTTGGGATCAACCTTGTATTGCTCGGCGAGGCAGCCGAGGGTTGCCTCGAAGACGTCGGCATCCTCGTTGGGCTTTCCGGCGGCTCCCTGGAAAATGGACCAGTCGAGGCCGTTGGGCGGGAAGAGCCCGGCGTCTTGTGGGTAGACGATGATCAGAGGAACACCGCTGATGGCGTCGGGATTGAGGCCCAGGGCCGCCTGGAAGTTATTCGCCGAGTCGCCGTAGCCGTGCCACGCGAACACCACCCCCGCAGGGGTTTCGAGGTCGGTGGGCAGGTCGATGAAGATGTCGCGCGTGGCGGTGGCCAGGTTCAGGCTGTTGGGCCCGGCAACCAGCGTCGCGCCGGGGCACGCGTAGGTGATGGCGGGGCCGCCTGCGCCCTCGCCACCACCGCCTCCAGCACCACCACCGCCCCCCGCGCCCGAGCTCGTCGTACCGCTCGTCCCCGTCGTCGAAGCGGTGCTCGCAGGGTCGTCGCCGCCGCACCCGCCGAGAGCCATCGGAAGCGCCAACGCCACGAGATATGCTGTGAGGTTTCGCATAACCTCGCAGGATAGACCCTTCTTCTCGAAAGGACAATTGCCCTTCCTTTGAGCTCCCAAGAAATCGCGCTTCAGCTTTTGGCGTTCAACGCGTCGGGGAGGGCCGAAGACGAGCCCGCAAAGGCGAGGGTCGGCGAGAACGGCCCCGGTCCGGGATCCCAGAAGCGGAGGTCGCTCAGGTCGGACAGCTCGTGAAAGAGCAGCGATGCGACGCTCTCCTGCAGGCCGAAGAGCAGGTCGATGGTGTCCGGGTCAAAGGTCCTGCGGGCCCAGCGCAGGGCGCCTTCGCAGGTGGCGAGCAGCTTGTCGAGCGAACGCGAGCCCAAGGGAGGCTCGGCGGCGAGCTCGAACAAGGCAAGGTGGGGGTTTCGCTGCAGGCACCAGCGCCGGGCCTCGTCCGTGCCCCTGGGCAGAAACGCCAACGTGAGCGCACCTCCGGCCGTGCTGTTGGGGGGCCTATCCATCAACCGCAGGGCCGTGGCGTCTTGGGGAGAAAAGCTGGCGATGAGCGGCGCATTTGCGTCGCTCGGCGGGACCTTGAACACGGGCGGCCGTGGACGCCGCGGGATGTCGAGGACCTGAAGCTCGACCCCCGAGCTGCGGGTCCACGTGGCCCCCACCAAGGCGGCAAGGCCCCGCGAAGGGCAACCCGCGAGCATCACCTCGCGCACGCGTGGCAAGGCGCGGCGCATCCACGACAAAGCCTTCTGCACATCCGCCCACGCGTCGGGCGCTCCCGAAGAGGGCAGCGGCAGGCACGGCGTGCCTGAAAGGTCGGCAGGAAGGGTCGCAAAGGCATCCACCTGAACGCCCCCCTGAAGCACCACGCGGCTCGCCTCGTTGAGCCCTGCCGCCTCGAAAAAGAGCGTCCCGAACCGCTCCGGGAAGTCCTCGTCCGCCGCATTGAGCGCGGGCTCGGCCGCCGCGCCCGCAGGCAAGCCCACGGCAACCGTCCAGGTCGGGAATCCAGCCTGCGCGAGGGCCGCGATGCTGGGGGGCGGAGGCCCCGCAGGCGAGCCCTCCACCACCCACACGGCGACTACGGCGCCCCTCGGGTCGTCGAACGACGCGGCGACGCCGTAGCGCGCAATACGGTCGAACACCGCGCTGGCCTTGGCAAGGAGGTTGGGCGAGCTGCTCACGTAGACGCGAGGAGTAGTCATCTGGTCACGGAGCGTACGGGGCGGCCAGGGGAAATCGATACAACTTTGGTGGTATGTGGCGGTGGGGCGAAGGCGCGCGACTGCCCTTGGGTCATGCAAAGAAGAAGACGGAAGTCCAGAGCAAATCGACCGGGGGCGGACGATGTTAGATCACGGAATTGCCAAAAATTGGGACAAAACCGGGGGTGCCGCGAAGCGTGATAGCAAATGGAAGGAGGGGTGAAAGACGCTAGAAGACGGGGGGAAAGCGTGCGACACGAAGGCAGGGCGGCTTTCGGGGACGCTCCTGAAAATCGCGCGGAGGGTAGAAAAATGAGCACATCCGCACAAAAGCACCGGCTACGCCTGAGGGTGATCCCCGCCGATCCCCCAAGGAGAGGTCATGTCGAGACCGAGAAGGCCGGTTTGCACAGGCATCCACGAGGTGGACGAAATGATCGACAAAATCGCCACCGCGCACGCTGACACGTTCACTGCAACGCAGCTCGACTGCCTGCGAGAGCTCTTGGCGGACGTGCTCATGACAAGCCCTGAGGGAATTCGACTCCTCGACGACTTGGCCTATACGCCTGCCACGGAGTCCAGTGGCACCCAACGGAGGGATCTGGTTCGAGGCGCAAGCGACGACGGTGCGGACCCCGCGTCGAACAAGGAGCACGCGGGATGAACAGCGGTGGCGACGCTCGTCAGCGCGCATTGATCCTGGAGCACGAGGGCCTCGTGCAGCGCATCGTGGCCCGCTACGCGCGAAAGTACGCGGGGCTGCTCGACCGGGACGACATCGAAGGGATCGTGCGCCTGCGAATGATCGAGCTGGCGCGCGTCTTTCGGGTCATACCCTCCGGACCGCCGTTCGAAGGGTATGCATGGAAGGCGCTGTGCGGTGCGGTCGAAGAGGCGGCCGGACTGGAAACGCGACAGCTCTCCAAAATGCGCCGCGCTGCCTTCGAAGTGCCGAGCGCTTCAGACGTCGATCTCCACACCGACGATCACGTCCGCAGCCCTCGCGATCGACTCCAGGGCTTCCTCGAAGGCGTGGCGGTGGCCGGGGCCCTCGGGTTTGTCAGCGAAGCGGCGGCCAACGCGGCTTCACCGCGCGATGACCGGCTGGTCGGTGAACGGCTCTACGCCGCCCTGGAAAAGTTGCCTCGACGAATGCGTCGCGTCATCGAGCTGCGTTTCATCGAAGAGCGCACCATCGTAGCGGTCGCCGACACCCTCGGAATCAGCGCGGCCACCGTACGACGAGAGCAAAGCGCTGGTCTCTCCGCGCTGGCCCGCATCCTCCGACCCAGGGACGCGCCATGACTGACCCCCTTCACGGAACGGCCTACCGTGCCATCGCCCGCTTGGGTCGGGGAGGGATGGGAGAAGTTTGGGAAGCGGAGCACCTTGAGCTCGGCAAGAAGGTCGTTGTCAAGGTGCTCCACGCACGGCTCGCCGAAGACCGAGGTCACCTCGACCGCTTCCGGGCCGAAGCCAGGGTTTTGGCGCGGCTCGCGCACCCCAACGTGGTCGCTGTCTCAGACTTCGGATGGGTTCAGGGGCGACCTTTTTTTGTCATGGAGCACGTGCAAGCGAGAACGCTGGCGGACGAGGTGCGGCTGCGGGGGGCCTTGCCGTTCGGCGAAGTAACGGACCTGGCGCAGCAGCTCCTCGCGGGCCTCGCCGCAGCCCACGCGGTGGGTGTCGTTCACCGCGATGTGAAGCCTGCGAATGTGCTCTACGCAGCCCCGAGCGCCGGACTGCGTCGCGTCGTCCTGGTGGACTTCGGCCTGGTCAAACAACTGACACCCATCGCTCCGCTCTCGGCTCCCACGCTCGACGGCGCGACCCTCGGCACACCCGGGTACTTGGCCCCGGAACAGGCCCTCGGACGCAAGGTCGACGCGCGGACCGACCTGTACGCCGTTGGGGCGGTGCTCTACCGACTCATTACCGGTCGAGGCCCCTTCGAGCACCACGCCACCCTGCGCGCCGTCATGGAGGCCCACCTGTACGAACCTCCCGTTCCACCTTCCCATCATGTCCCCGGTCTGCCCGCGGTCCTCGATGCGGTGCTCCTGCGGGCCATGTCCAAGAGGCCTGAAAACCGCTTCGAGTCGGCCGACGCGATGGCCCTTGCGCTGCGACGCGTGGTCCCCTCCGCGAGCCGTGTTGGTCGCCACGCGGACGCGCCCGTCGTTGCGCGGCCAGTGCCTTCTACCCCCCGAGGAACACCCCCTGCGCACCTCCCAACCTGCCAGAAGGTAGTCATCGACCCACCTGCCCCAAGCGCTCTCCAGGTCGCCGCTGGATCCGACGAGGCGGTGACGCGCCCAGTCGTTCTACCCTTGCCCCCGGAGGCGTTCGCGCCCGGTAAGGCGGCGCCGTCTGAGCTCCGGTCCAGCCCCGCTTCTGCCCTTCGCGACGAACGAGAACCGTCCAGGCCCTCGCGAACGCCGACCGTTCGGATCTCACCTTCCGCTTCCGACCCCGCCAAGCTCACCTTCGTTGCAAGCGCCGGCGTGAAGCCGCTCGCGCCCCACGCGCGTCGCGCGCAGCACGCGCATCAGGCCCCCCGCGGAGATGGATCCGCCCTGGACGCCGCGTGGTTTCCGTGGATCGGGGCCGTCCTGATTTCGCTCCTGGTCCTGGCCTCCGCCCTCGCGATGGACCTCGCGGGGAGGTCGCCGTGAGCGCGCCTTCACGAACCGTCCAGGTGCCGACCTTGCCGAGCGGGCTTCTACCACCCCAGCGAACGACGCCCGATGTCCGAGATACCAAGCTCGACGCGGCCGAGGATTCCAGCCCCGAGGCGGACCATCACGCGCTGCCGAGCGCTCCCGACCTTGCATTGCGGTCAACCCCGGTACCGAGCCCCAGCTCCGCGTCGTGCCCCGTTCCGCGCACAGGCCCAAGCCGAGTCGGCGACACCAAGGCCCCGACGCCCACCGCGCCCAGGTGGTTGTTCAACGTGGGCGACTTTTGTGGATCGTACGAAATCCTG
>CAYLJT010000416.1:0-7703 GCA_964383995.1 uncultured Polyangiaceae bacterium | reverse complement strand
CGGCAACATCGTGCACCGAGAACGGAGCACCGGTACCCTGCCCATGACCCACACGACGTGCGCAAAAGCCACGGCGGTGCCGCCGAGCTCGCACTCGGAGGCGGACCGCACGGAAAGTCAGTGAGCCTCGTCGGCGCAAACTTGAGCAACGGCGAACTGCGTTCTTGCAGGGCGGGCGGTGCCGCGATTCGTCGTAGGGCTGTGGGTCTACCCAGGTCTACCCAGCAGCGGTGGAGAGGCCAGCACCGCCCGGGAGGTTTGGTCGTCGAACGAGAGCAACCTGGACGCGGCCATGCTGGGTAGGCTGCGACTTCTGGCAAGTGACAACGACGTCTTCCCGAAGGGAAGCAACGGCGTCGTGGTGTACGACGCCGCGACAGGCCAGAAGCGTCGACTGGAGCACGCGGATGAGCTTTTTGTGGAGGCTCAGGCCCGTCGCGTTGAGGGCGTGGATGCGCGCGGCGAGCTGCTGTTGGCGCCCGTCGAAGACGGTGTTCGGGTCTCCCTTGCCCAGCCGGTACCGCCCCGTGTGGAGATTCCGTCCCCTCCGGGACCGCCTGCGGCATGGGGATCTGGCCTTCGCCCCCGTCCGACCAGCACGGGCGCGGGGGATGGCAAGGCGCCCCCGACGCCGCGCCGTTGATCGGCCCCAAACCATCCGCCCTGCGGCGAGGTCGTCACCGAAAGCGCTCGCGAATCGGAGCGAGCAAAACGCACCTGTCCTGACGGGCCCAACACCCACCCTCCACCGCAGGGCGGGCCGTGTTTGCTCCCTCGGGCACGTGAGCCGACGAGACCGTGCCTGAGCGTCCCGTAATCGATGGTCCGAGGGCGTCAGGGTAGTGGCGTGCGCGGGGTGGTGGGACATGTGGCTGCGGGGAGCGTGCAGTGCGGCGGATTGTCAGAGACAATTTGACGCGGACGGGCGGGCAGGCGGGAAAAATCGTCGACTCCGGGCGGAAAGGGCGTTGACATTGGGAAAGGCGGGCCGTTAGCGTTCGCCGATGGCGCTTGCGGCCCCCCACGACGGAGAGGCGCAGGATGCGGGTTTTTGCCCGGCGGAGCGGAAGGCATGACGATGGAAGTGGTGTTTTCGGCCATCCACGACTCGGTTCGACGCCTAACGGCACGTTCCAGCTTTTTGGACTGGACCGCCGACCAACGACGGCAGCCGGGAAACTACATTGCCATCAACAACTCTTTCGTCTTCCGAGACGTCGAGACGAACAAGGCTGATGAGTGCATCGCAATTCCTCTCGCCCCAGACGGCTCAGTCATCCACCATCCCGAGATCGTTAGGGGCACGCGCTTCACGGTGGATTTCAAGAAGTTGCACTCGACACCACGAGCGCCCCTTAACGTTCACCCGCTAAGAAAGGCGATTCCTGAACAGCTCGACAGCATCGGTCACCTCGTGTTCTTGCTCATCGGCAGGGTTCATGATCGCACCACGCTCGAAGAAAAGATCGTTGCCGACGACTTTGACACCATCCGCTGGAGCCCGGCCGCGACTGACACTCTTCGGGTCGATGGTCGCGCGATAGTGGTGAGTCAAACTCACGACGAGGACGTCCTGTGGCAAGGAATTGTACGGCACTACGGCGATTCTGCCACCTCCCCGCCCAAAGGACTACGGGAGGCTTTCGGGTCCGCAGTTGACAAACTTCAAGAGCGCGCGGTCGCTGAGCTCGAGATACCTCCCCCGGGAGCGACCCCAGAGGTGGGCGTCACGGACTCCATTGTTGAGGTGCTGCGGGAGCAACGCGAACAGTACGCCGTCGCCCTTCAACGTCACCTCACGGGAACTGACACCACCGCCCTCAACGAGGTACTTCGCATCGCCTACAATTTCGTCAGCGACGCCACGGGATACCTCCGCCTAATCGTATCCGTCTGCGACCTGAAGCCCATCGTTCTCTGGGGGACAATTGACGAACACTACGGGCTGGCAGAAGCATTCCGCCAGCTGCCGTGGTCGCGCTCGCGGACAAAACCTTCCCTGAAAAATTACGAATCAACAATCAAGGACGCTCGAAATAGCGCGTTCCACAACATGTTTCCATTCCGTAAGACCCTTCGCGTTTCCCTCCCAGGAACTGCGATCGGTTCCCCACAACTACAAATATTCTCCGAGCACGCAAAGAAGAAAGACAATCAACTCACCTATAGGGACAAGGAACTCGTCGACATTTTGGTTGAGTTCACTCGAGCCAGAGATCGACGCGCCTCAGAGCGCTTCTGGCAAAAGAACCTCGCGGTGATGGACGCCACCCTTCGACTTTTCGCGAAAACGAGCGAATTTCTTCGCATGGTGCATGCACATGCCGGCTAGCGAAATCGCGTTCGTGCGAGAACTCAAGGCTGGTGCGAAAGGATGAGAGGTGCGGTGGTTCTCATGAAAGCCGGTACGTCACCAGCTAGTCGATTTCGTAGTCCTCGTGCACAGACGCGCGGTCGCGATCAGCTTTCCCGATGTTCTTCTTATCGTCAGGCATTGTTTCCTCCATTGGGGGCGAATCACCCGCCCCGCAGCGTCGACATTAAGTACGATTGGCTAGCTGGTAATTTTCTGCCCCTCAAGCGGGACTACTGCACACCACCGAAAGGCTCTTGATTGCCCACGGGGTCGACACGCGGCCACTGTCACAATCACCCCGCCAAACGCCCCTCCATCGAGAACCACCGCAGCCTTACGCGCCTGCGCGCCGTCCCGCCCCCACCTTCCACCGCGCAGACCACATCATAGACGCCGACCCCGACTCCCTCCGCCACACCCAAAGCCACCACCGAAAGCCCCGGCGTCAGCCGCATGGGCGGCGCCCAGCGGCCGTCGTGGTAGGCGAAGAGCACGCTCGGCCTGCCCTCCGCAGAGCCTCCGGCGGCGAACGACCGCACACCCTTCGCCGCCACCGCCGTCACCCGCATGCCGGGCTCCGACAACGGTTGGCGAATCTCACATCGGTCTTCCGTAAACACCACCACGCCGTCACCGCTGCCACCCGCGAGCCAGCGTCCTCGGCCCACCGCAGCCAGCGCCGCGATTTGGCTTGGATCCAAGCCCTTGGGTACCGGAACGGATTGCCACCTTCCGTTGCGCCACGCCCACAAGCCTCTCGCGCTCGCCGCCAAGAGCTCGTCGGCCTCGGGGCCTTCGGCGACTGCCGCCAGACGCAGGCCCTCCGCCTCCGCGCGCTCCACGGCCTCGGCCCGGGCCAGGAGCGGCGCCACCTTGCTCCAGGCCTCTGCCATGCTCGGCAGCCGGTCTTCCACGCGCTTTGCTACCAGCGTTCGCAGCGCGCCCTCCAATCCAAACAACACCCCCGAGCGCTCCCAGACTGGGTGCAACGTGTCTCTTTCCCACAACGGCGTCCACCTGCCTTGATGGATGGCAGCCAGTACTACGGGCCAGGTTCCGGCGAACATGGGTGCTCCTACCAGCGCGTGGTACAGCACGGCTCCGAACGAAAATACGTCCGACCAGGGGCCGACCTGGCTGTCGTCGTGTTGCTCGGGAGCGGCGTAGCCCGCGGAGCCGACGACCATGTGTCCCAGGGTGGTCATCATGCCGAGCGGCCTGGACACGCCTAGGTCGGCCACCTTCGCGCGCTCTTTCTCCCCTTCACCGGTCAACAACACGTTGGAAGGTCGCAGGTCACGGTGGATGATGTCGAGGTGGTGAATGTCTTTCAGGCCTTGGGCCACATCGCCCAGAATTCGCCGCGCACGCGTCGGCGAAAGCGCCTTCCCCGTCTGCGCCATGGTGGCCTGGACCCTCTGCTTCAACGTGATGCCCTGCGCTCCACCGTCCAGGTATTCCAACACCAGGCAGGGCACGCTTCGCCCATCGTTCAAGCGCACTTCGCCTTGGTCGAGCAAGCGCACCACGTGCTCGCTCGGCGTGGGGCCTTCGGCGAGCCTCCCCAACGACACCGACTCTTTCCGCAACACCAGCCGTGCTGGCCCTGGTAGCCCCTCCAAGAAGCTCGGTTTCCACAGCTTGACGACTACCGGCTCGCTGTCTCCGGGGCGTGTGCCGTGCGCCAACGCTGCGATGCCCTGGCTTCCTGCGCCTAACAGACGCTCCAGACGATAGCGCCCAGGGCCGCCTCGCAACCCGTCGACCGCCAGGCCGCGCACGTCGTCGTCGGACGTTGGATCGGCCCCCTCCTGGAACCTCGCGATGGGCTCGGTCAGGCGCTGCGAACGTGGGCTCATCGTCGGCCGCGGGGCACGCGGTAGATGTTGCGCTTGATGTTGTAGTGGCGGAGCCAGCGGTCCACGGTGCCGCGCGAGCGGCCGAACATGTCACCCACCTTGCGCAGGTTGCCGTTGCACACGCGCATGGCGTGGCGCAGCTCGTCGGCGCTGGGCTTGGACGCGCCGCTGTCATCGGCTTCCACGCCGGGCACGGGGGTACCGTGGCTGCGCCGGGCTTCCAGGCGCGCTTCGTTCATGGCGCCGGAGGGGCGTTGGCCTCGCCTTGGGAAGTCCGGCATGCAGGCCACAATCTCGGGGGGCAGGTGGTTGCAATCTTCCACGTGGCCTTCCCCCTGCAAAAACGCTCGTTCCACAGCGTTTTTCAGCTCGCGCACGTTGCCTGGAAAGTCGTAGTGCAACAGCGCCGTAATGAAGCGCTCCCCGGGGCTCAGGTGGGGGCAGTCGGGGCGCCGCAAGAAGCGCCTTGTGAGCTGAAAGATGTCTTCTTTGCGCTCGCGGAGCGGCAAGATGGAGATGGTCTGCCCGTTCAAGCGCGTGTATAGATCGCGCCGAAACAGCCCTTGTTCTACCCTTGCTTTCAAGTCGTAGTGGGTGGCGGCTACCACGCGCACATCCACGGTGACTGCATTCGATGCGCCCACCGGCGTCACCTGGCCCGTCTCCAACACGCGCAGCAGGTGGGTCTGCGCCTCCATGGGCATGTCGCCAATCTCGTCGAGAAACAGCGTGCCCTTGTCGGCCGCGCGGAAGTGGCCCAAGCGGTCTTCGGTCGCACCCGTGAAGGCGCCTTTGGCATGGCCAAACAGCTCGCTCGCCAACAGCGAGGTCGACAGCCCTCCGCAGTTGACCGGCCAAAACTTGCCTGCGCGGCGGCTGCGCTGATGAATGCGCTGGGCCGCCAAGTCTTTGCCGACGCCCGACTCACCCTGGAGCAAAATGGCAAGGCGGCTCGGCGCCGCGCGGTTGATTTGCGCCTGCACACGCTGCACTTGGTATCCACCCACCAGAAGCTCGGCGTGGCGCGCCAGGGCCACGTCGTGCGGCTCTCCCCACTTGGCGCCGTCGATCCTGTACAGCGCGTATTGCTCCGCCTCGACACCCACGAACTTGAACAGGGTGTCGCCAATCATGATCACCTGATCGTCTTGCAGCAGGATGCTGCCCGCCACGAGCTCACCATCGACATACACCCCGTTGCGGCTACCCTCGTCGGCGAGCAGCCATTGGTCGTTTTCGTAGTGGATGGTGGCGTGGTGCCGGGAGACCGCGTCGTCGGGAAGGTAGATGTCGCAGTCCTCCTCCCGCCCGACCACCAGGGAAGATTTGCCAAAAGGGTACGCGGGAGCGAAGCGCTCGAACAACCCCGAGTACAAGACCACGAGCCCCGCCTTGGTGTCTTTCGAGCCCGGCGCCGCCACGCCGTCTCGGACCTGCATCGACGTGGTTGGGTCGCTTTTGCCTTCGGTGGCTGCCATGGACGTACCCGCTGAGCGTAGCGTTGGACACATATCCCGATCAACCATTTTCGTGCTCCCGCTCGGGTTGCTTTGACCAGCAAGAAGAAGGGGCGCCGCGCCGCCTGGCCGCTTACGGAGACGCGGCGCCCCTTGGATTGTTCACGATCCCCCCTCTTGCGTGGGGAGGGACCACCTTCATGCGGGCGCGTGAACGAGCGTCGCGTCGGGTGTCGCGGACGCGGCGGGCGGCGGGGTGGACGGCGCGAGCAACCCGCGCGGCGTGGACGCGGGACCGACCTTCATGGGCGGCGCGACGATCACGCCCGTGCTCACGTCGTCGCCCTTCTTCGAAGGCTTGCGGCGGCGCAAGATGCCGAGGCGGATGAGGTCGCCGCGACGGGTGATGACCACGCGGGCAACCTCGGTCCACTCGTCCAACATGGCCTTGAGCCGCAGGTGGGCGTCGGGCGTCGGCGGTGTAACGGTCAGCTCCATCGTGTCCAGGCTGCTTTGCGCAATGGTCAAGAGCCCGCGCAGGCGCTCTCGTTCCGTGGGGGTCAGGCCGCGCTCGGCCATCTTGGCGAGGGCTGCTTCGTCGGCCTTGCGGGTGGCCTTGCGCTCCTTACCACTCTCCAGCACGTCGACGCGGTCGAGGAAGGTGCGCATGCTGAGCACGCAACCCGCGCCCGAGGCGGGCTCGAAGCCGTCGAACAGGAAGGCGTGCTGCTCCGGAAAGTCGTCGCGGGTGGCAGCGCGCGACAAGCGGTAGATGTCGTCGTCGGAGCTGTCGATCTCCTCGATCGCCGCCCGGACGGCGTCGGTGGGGTCGGCGAGGCCGCCCCGGAACTGCGCGACAGCATGAAGGTAGCCCCAAAACTGGTTGTGTACCGTCGCCGAGTAGCCCTTTTTGGCGAGGGCGACGCGGATGACAGGGTAGGTCCCCGCGGCGGTAAGAAAGATGAGGGCGCGAGCGGCCGTGTCTCGGACGCTGCCCTGCCCGGCGTTGATCTTGTGCGAAGGTGCCATGACGATGTTCCTTTACCTGGGTAGGTTCCACGACGGGGCGACAGGTGCACGCAGCGCACGGCATCATGCCGCACGCCGACAGGCATCCCGAGCCGGCGCACCCCGTCTTTCGTGCTTCCGGCTTGGCAAGATGACAAGGCAGCCTGTATGCCAGCCCTTACCGACCTGTGACGGTGCCGTTTTTTGGGAAAAAACGAGGTGTAGTAGAATGGGCGCAGGAGCAAAGTGCACGCGCTCAGGCCGCGCCGACGCGATCTTCCCTCCATGGCGAGACGCACGATGTCCTTCGTTCAAAGGCATTTTGTAGAGTTGCCTGTATCGCACGTGATGCACGCGGCGGCGAACCGTGGGTTTTGCGAACAGAGCCGTGCAGCAAAGGCTGGAGATCGCGGCCATGGCCGTGAGCAAGGCCCGATGCACGAAGTGCACAGGCCGTGTTTCGTAGGACTTTGAGCGCACAAATCACCGCGCAGCGTGACGACGTGCAGCGATTCCAGGTAAACGATGGGGATTTGAGACTTCGGTCGATGCACGCGAGCCCAAAGCCCGGACCGAACTTGGCGATTTGGCGCGCAGCAGCCGAAATTTGCCCGATCCGATCTACCCAAAATCCCCGAAATGATGCACGCGCCTTGATTCAAAGGCGTTTTGCGACGAGAACGGCCCCGAGAGCGTTCGCGCGAAGCAACGTCAGGAGGCGCGACGACCTCCCCGCCGCAGCGCGAACCCTCCGGTGCGGCGGCCTTGCCTTCAAGTGCGCGCGTGGAGCCTCTCGTCGGCTGGACGAAGCTCCACCTGCGAGTCGGCAAGCATCCTGGGCGAGTTGGTGGGCATCCCGAGCGAGTCGGCAAGCATCCTCTTGGGCTCGCCGAGCTTCCCGTGCGCGTCGCCGAGCTTCGTGTGCGCCTTACGAAGCTTCGTGGTGGCGCGGGAAGCTTCGTTGAATTTTTTTTGCTTCATGACGCCCGCGACGAAGGCCTCTGGCGGCCTGAAAGCACGAAT
>CAYLJT010000415.1:0-7712 GCA_964383995.1 uncultured Polyangiaceae bacterium | reverse complement strand
TAGAGCGGCGCGAAGACCACGTCGCCCATGCCCGCCGTCATTTCGTAAAACAGGTGGCCCCGGTAGCCCAAGCCCATCTTGAGGCAAGAGTGGATGAAGCGCCCGGCGGCCCAGGAAGATTTGCGCGTGAAGACGAGGTCGTACACCGCCCGCACAACAGGAGTGTCGTACGTCATCTCGGGGGGCGCGTCGCCGTTGAGCGGGTCGTGCGACCGGAGCCAGTCACGAAAATCACGGTCGTCCAGCTTGTCGAGGGAAGGCTCGTCGTAGATACCTTCCTCGACCAGGCCGATGTAGGTCGCTCCTAGAAAATAGCGTAAATAGAAGGCGCGCCGCTGCTCGTCGTCGTCCACGCGCCGCACGAGCTCCCAACGTGCCGCGAGGGCAATGCGCACCATGCTCGCGAAGCTCTGGTGCCAGGCTGGGTCGTCCGAGAGGCTGCTCTTCATTTGCTCGAACGCGAGGGGCAGGGCATCCATGAAATGGGTGTCGGGTCGGAAACCCATGCCGCCCGGCCCCTGAGGAAAGGCAATGCCCAGCTTCTGGAGCAGAAAGTCTCGGACATTGCTCTGAATTTCTGCGGCTTTTTCGTGGAGCTCCTGCACCATGTCGCGCACGGCAACCTGGGTAGCTTGCACCGCGCTGTCCAACTTCTCCGTCGTGGCGTCGATGAGCTGCATCGCCGGCCCGCCCAGACCGAGGCCCAAGAGCTCCTCAGCGATGCGGGTCAGGATGGACTTCATCGTGCGCTCACCCCGCTCACCTATCTGACTGGCACGCTGTGGAAAAACGACGTGCCAATAGCTCATGCGGTCGCCCACCGGATCGAGGAGCACCATGTCGTCTTTGGGCCGCAAGATGCCGTCCCACCAGGGCACCTCGGCGCCCGGGGACACCCCCGGCAAGGCGCTCTTCGTCGGATCGTCGGCCCGCGGGAGCGCGCGCAGGTCTTCCCAGACCGTGCGCAGGACGTGAAAAACGTCGTCGTAAAAGCCCATGAGCACGTGGATGCCGTGCTCGTGGATGCGCTCGTGATCGTCCATGTCGCGGCGGCTCGCCCCCTTGCCACCCAACAGGTGCCCCCTCTGGTACACGGTAATCTCGTAGGCCTCGGGGGCAGCCTCCATCAGGCGAAATGCCGCCGAGAGCCCGCCCATGCCACCGCCGATGATCGCAACCTTGGTCTTTTCCATGTTTGCTCCCGAGGGCCTCGGATTCAATCCGACTCGCTGAGAAGAAGCAAGCAGAAGAGCCCTTGCGATAAGGCGGGTGGCCGGTAGGATGGGGCCGAAAGATCCCAAAGAAAGGAGCGCCATGCACGCGCACGTGATCGACACGACCGACGCGACGGTAAAGCTCGCTGAGCTTTCGCCCGAGCCCCCCAAAAAGGCCAGCAAAGAAGAGGCCGCCGCGCAGCTCGCGGCGGTCAGCAGGGAGCTCTTCGAGCTGCAAGAAATGATGTGGGGCGCCCGCACCCACGGCCTGCTCGTGGTGCTGCAGGGCCGCGATGCCGCCGGGAAAGACGGCGCCATCAAGAACGTCGCGGGCGCCTTCAACCCGAGGGGCGTGATCGTCACCTCCTTCGGCGTGCCTACCCACGAGGAGCGGGAGCACGACTTCCTTTGGCGCATTCACAAGCACGCGCCACGCAAGGGTGAGGTCGCCATTTTCAACCGCTCCCACTACGAAGACGTGCTCGTCGTCCGCGTCCAGAACCTGGCGCCCAAGGAGGTTTGGAGCGAGCGCTTCGGCCACATTCGCGACTTCGAGGAGCTGCTCGTCGAGCACGACACCATCGTGGTCAAGTTCTTCTTGCACATCAGCAAGGACGAGCAAAAAGAGCGACTGTTGGAGCGCGAGGCCGACCCGCGCACGGGCTGGAAGCTGAATGTCGGCGACTGGAAAGATCGGGAGAAGTGGGACGCCTACACCGAGGCCTACGAAGAGGCCCTCTCCCGCACGTCGACGAAGCGGGCGCCCTGGCACATCGTACCGTCCAACTCCAAATGGTATCGCAACATCGTCGTCGCGGAGACCATCGCCGCGGCGCTCCGACCCCACAAAAAGACGTGGGCCGACAAGCTCGCCGCGATGGGCGTCCGGGGTCGGGAAGAGCTCGACGTCTACCGACAGACCAAGGGTTGACCCAAAACCAGATCCGGCCCGCGCCGTAGCTCCCGAGACAAACGATGGAACCCTGTCATGGCAACTGATTTCGATTTGTTCGTGCTCGGCGCGGGCTCCGCGGGCGTACGCGCCAGTCGCGTAGCCGCGGCCCTCGGCGCCAAAGTGGGCATCGCGGAAGAGCGCTACTTGGGCGGGACGTGCGTCAACGTCGGCTGTATCCCGAAAAAGTTGCTGGTCTACGCCGCGCATTTCGCGGACGAGTGGCACGAGGCCGAAAGCTACGGTTGGCAGGTGGCGCCGCCGAAACACGACTTCGGCGCGCTCATTCGCAGAAAAGACGTGGAGATCGCGCGCCTGAACGGTATCTACGAACAGCTCCTTACCCGAGCGGGCGTCGCGATCTACCACGGCCGCGGCGTCGTCCAGGGGCCCCACGAAATCTCCCTTACCTTGAGAAACGGCGAGCACCAGGTGGTCAGCGCCAAGCACCTGCTGGTTGCCGTGGGAGGTAAGCCTCGTCGGCCTACCTTCCCAGGGAGCGAGCACGTTTGGGTGTCCGACGACGTCTTCCGTCTGGAACAGCTACCCAAGCGCGTGACCCTCCTCGGCGGTGGCTACATCGCCCTAGAAATGGCGGGGATCTTCGCGGGGCTCGGGGCGAGCGTGACGGTGGTCTACCGAGGAGAGCTGTTCTTGCGCGGCTTCGACGAGGACGTGCGCCGCCACCTTTCCCACGAGATGCAGAAGAAGGGCATCGTGATGCGCTGTTGCCGGCACGTGAGTCGCGTGGAGAAGGCAGCCAGCGGTGTCCTCAGCGTCCACCTGGACGATGGTCAGATCGTGGAGACCGACGGCGTTGTCGCGGCGATCGGACGGCTGCCGCAGACGGCGGGGCTCGGCCTGGAACAGGCGGGGGTCGTGCTTTCGGACGACGGAGCAGTGGTGGTCGACGAGCATTTCCAGACGAAGGCGCCGTGGATCTTCGCCGCGGGCGACGTGATCGATCGGGTCGCCCTCACGCCCGTGGCCCTCGCGGAAGGGATGATCGTGGCAAGGCGGCTGTTTGGAGGGCCCGAACACGCGCTCGACTACGACACCGTGCCCTCTGCGGTGTTCTCCAACCCACCCGTGGGGACGGTAGGCATGACGGAAGAGCGGGCGCGTGAGGTCTATGGCAAGGTGGACATCTACAGGTCGGTGTTTCGCCCCCTGAAGCTGACGCTCACCGACGACCCTGGGAAGGTGCTCATGAAGCTCGTGGTCGATGCCGCTTCGCAAAAGGTAGTCGGCCTGCATGTGGTGGGCCCCGACGCAGGGGAGATCGTCCAGGGCTTCGCCGTGGCGCTGCGCGCAGGCGTGACCAAGGCCATGTTCGACGCCACGATTGGCATCCACCCGACCATGGCCGAGGAGCTCGTGACGATGCGCGAAAAGGTCGCCAGCGCGACGTAGTGCCGCGCGCCAGAAATCCAGCCAGGGTTACACCCTGGGTTTCCGTCAGGAGCCCAGATCGCCCGGCAAAAACCGCCCTTTTAGCGCGTCGGCGACGCACAGCGCCACCTCTTGCACGGGCCTTCTGGCGTCGATCGTCAACCAGCCCTCGGACACCGCCCAACCCCGCAGCACCGCGCTCATGCGCCCTTGATGCGCAAGGAAAGCCCGCTCCGACAGCGCCTTGTCCAGGCCACACTCGTAGGCCGTTCGTTCGCTCTTTCGCTGGAGCGCAAGCTCCGGATCGACGTCCAGGAAGACGACCTCATCGGCCGGTCGAAACAGGCTGCCAAGAGCCCTGACCGTCGTTGGATCGGCCCCCAGGGCCACCTCCGCCGCCGCGTGCTTCTGCCAATATCCATCACACAGGACCACACGCTCGGGCTCGAGCAGCTCGCGGCGCGACGCCGTCGTGGCGGCGATCCAGGTCCAAAACAGGAGGCGACTTGGCGCGTTCATGTCAACCACGCAGTCCTTCAACACGGAGGGACTCGGTTGGATGAAGCGGCAGGTGGGGTGTGTCGCGGTGTCAAAGATATCGGCCTTGTGGATAACTGACACCGTCCTTCCGCCGCGAATGAGCTTTTCCGCCAGCGTTCGAATCTGAGTGGACTTGCCGGCGCCATCTGCGCCCAAGAAAACAATCAGCATGGGTATTTCGAGCTCTTGTCGCGAACGTTCTAGGCGCAAAGTTGACGGTGTTTGCGGTCATGGTTTCGGAGAGGCGCGGTTTCGTCTAGGTTCAAGTTGAACCACTGTGCCAATGCGAGGATCCATAAGACCACCTCAATATTGGACGCGCATCGGCGCGTCCTCGCCGGAGGTCTCACGCCTGGGGGGCAAGGGAGCCATGCTGGGCCGCCTCGCGGAGCTCGGCTACCGCGTGCCCGCGGGCATCGTGCTCACGGTGGACACGTTCTTCGCGACACTGGAGGGTCTCGGCCTCGTTCCCGCGTTCGACACGCTGTCCGATCAGCTCGAAGCGGGCTCGCCGAACCTCGATTTGGGGCAGCGCGTCGCCCGCTCCATCGCCACCGGGCGCCTACCGCGTCCGATTTGCGAGGCCATCGAAGACGCCCTGATCGACACGGCGCTCGACGATGCCGAGACGTTGATCGTGCGCTCGTCGGCCACCGTCGAGGACAGTAGCTCCGCTTCGTTTGCCGGCATTTTCGAGTCGTACCCGGTGCCCGCGACGGGCGACGTCGAGGGGGCGATTCGCCAGGTCTACGCCTCGGTGTTCGCCCCCCGCGCCCTCGCGTACGCCCGCGAGCGGGGCGTCGGACGCATACCGGCGATGGCCGTCGTGATTCAGAAGTTCGTGGAAGCCGAGCGCTCGGGGGTGATGTTCACGCGCTTTTCGCTGGGGCGAGAGCCCGCGCGCACGCTCATCGAACACGTCGAAGGGGGCTGCGAAAAGCTCGTAAAAGGCGAGGTGAGCCCGGACCGGTTGTGGTCCGAGCCCGGCGCCGACGTGGTGTCCGTCGAAGGGCCCCTGTCGGCGACCTACGCCGACGAGCTCGTGAAGCTCGGCGCTCGCCTCGAAGAGCAGCTCGGGGGGCCGCAAGATGTTGAGTGGGTGATCCGCGAAGGGTTGCTGCACGTGGTGCAGTCGCGACCCATCACGTCGAGCGGGGATGGCGGCGCACCGCCGATCATGGATGGCGATGCGAAGCCCTTGCTTCACGGCGTGCCCGCGGGCCCAGGGGTTGGCGCGGGGCGGGTCCATCTGGCTTGGAACGTGGTCGATGCGCTGGCGATAGAGCAGGGCGACGTGCTCGTCACGACGATGACGAACCCCGACATGGTCGTCGCGATGCGGACGGCGGCGGCGATCGTGACCGATGTCGGAGGCATGATTTGTCACGCGGCGATCGTGTCGCGCGAGCTTGGTTTGCCCTGCGTGGTCGGCACCGAGGACGCGACGAAACGGCTGGCGCAAGGCACCCTGGTGACGGTCGACGGGCACCGCGGCGTGGTGCTCGAAGGGCGCCACGAGGCCCCCGTGAGCTCGAACAGGGACGTCGTGCTTGCGTGGGACGCCCTCGTGCAGGTCTTCTTTCGAGCCGCCCGAGACACGAGCTATCTGCCGCTCTTCTCGTCGAAGTCGGGGCTCACCGCGGTGCCCGAGGGGACGCTGCTGGTGGCGCTCAACCCGACGATTGACCTTCGCTGCAATGAGCGCGGTCTCTTCCGCGACATCGAGGCCCTCGACGACGACGCGCGGCGGGCGCTGGTCAACGACTACATCGACGAAGTCGATGCGCTGCGACGCGGGCGCGGCATCGGGACCGTCGTGCTCGCTCCGCGCAACGAAGGGCTGGTGCGCGATCTCGTGCGCGCGCTTCCGAAGCGCGAAGGCTTCGCGGTCAACGGCGTCGACTGCCACTACCCGGTGCTGTTCGGCCCGCTCTCGGACCCGCCGAGCGCGCCCGTGCTGTTGCCCGTCGGTGCCGCGGTGTTGCTCGCACAAGATCGCACGAGCCTCTCGGCCCTGCGCGCCGATGACGACAGCGAGGACATGGAGCGCTTCTTCGGCCACCGCCCGCAGAAGAAGCGCTCGCCCATGCCGAGCCCCGAGCGCCGTCAAATGTGGCGCGACCTCTTGCCCCAATACGACGCGTTTTGCGCGGAGGAAGTCGCTTCTTCCGGCGCCGACGAGCACACCTGGTTGGAGCTAAGGCCCGAGATCGTCATCTCGCCGATGTTGAAGTCGGTGGTCATGCCCGGCTTCGAAATGATCCCTCACTACCTTGGCATCGAAGGCATCGGGCCGATGTCCACGAAGTGGATTCGCTGCCGCTACCACCTGCGCGAGGACAAGTTCGAAGACTTGTGGGCCGGGCTGGTCGCGGGCACGTGGAATCGCAATTTTTTGGCGGAAATGCTGCGAAATGTGCGCCGCTCCTACGCGAGCTGGCAGGCCCTCGTGAAGGAGCTGCCCTCCGACGAGGGCGCCCTGGCCGCCCTCGATGCGAACGCGATCGTCGCCTTGATCCTGCGCTGGTGGCCCGAACTCGTGGAGTTCTTCTCGCTCAACTGGTTCGAGCAGGCGCAGGGCGAGGACATTCTGTATCCCTACATCGAAGCCGTCGTGAACGAGCTTCAGGCCCACTTGGGGCCGCCGCCCAAGGGGATTTCGTGGCCTTGGGTGGCGAGCCTGGTGGCCCCCACGACGCCCGTCGAGAGCGGCGAGTACATGGGCGACATGTCCACGCTGCGCAGCATGTTGCTCGACGCAGGGCTCACGACGCTCGACGCGGCGCTCCACGCGCTGGAGGCGAACGAGCACCCGGCCATTGCCGCCCAGCTCGCGACGCACCTCGCCAAGTGGCACTGGATGCGCGATCGCGATCTGCTCTTCGAGCCGTGGGACACGCCGCGACGGGTGATCGAGACGGCCCTCACGACGCAAGAGCACAGGGCCGCACCCTACGCCGAGAACCTCGCGCGAAACCTGTTCGCGACGAGCTTTTGGGGCGACCTCGCGGGGACCGCGGGGGCCACCGAGAAGCTGCAACACGCCATTCGTTTTCTTCAGGACATGCGCTTCGAGCGGGAAAATCACCACCTGATGTGGCTGCGCTGTTCCCATGGCTTGCGCCGCTTGTTGCTCGAAATCGAGCGGCGTCTGGTGGCCGTGGGGGGCTTTCGCCCGGGGGATGTCTTCTTCCTGCAGCTCCCGGAGCTGCTCGCGGCGGCGAAGGCCCTGCCCGCCCCCATCGACGGCGCGCTGGCTGCGCGCGCGAGGGCGCGGCGCGCGGGCTATCGCTTCGAAGCCAAGCTCAGCAAGGACGACGACGTCTCGCCGGTCGAAGAAGACGACTACTACTGAGCGATGCAGCGCGTGGGTCGGCTGATCGTGATCGAGGGCAACAGCGGTGTGGGAAAGTCCACCGCGACGGTCCATTTGACCCGCCGCCTCGGCGCAAAAAGTCACCATTTTCCCCCGGAATTCTTGCGATTTCGCGAGGCGGTGGGGATGGACGAGAACGTCCACGGCCGGGCGAACCTGGCCTACCACTTGGGCGGCGCCCTCCACCTCGCCGACACGATGCGCGCGGAGCTGACGACGACGCACGTGGTGGCCGATC
>CAYLJT010000414.1:0-7724 GCA_964383995.1 uncultured Polyangiaceae bacterium | reverse complement strand
TTTGCGCGGCGCGGACGTTCGTCAGCGTGTGGCGCGTGTTCGTCCAGGGCGGCGATGACGCGTAGAAAAACCAGCGAAATGCGTCGGCGCCGGGTGCCTTCGTGCGCGGATCTTCGATCGTGACCCGCTTGTCGACGGGCAAACCGGGCACGTCGTTGGGCTTGATGGTGAGGGCGTTGTCCCCGGGGACGAGGCCCAAGCGGTCCAGGTCGCCTCGCGAAAATAGCGCGATTCGCCGGGGGAATTTCCCCTTCGCGGGGCGAAGCTCGAGGGCTAGCGGGCTTTGATCGCGGTCCGCGCGGTAGACGTGCACGGGCGCGCTCTCCCCGGTCAAATCGAGGCCTTCGTAGTCTTCGCGCGCGATCAGCACCACGCCGTCGGCGGCGGTTTGCCCCTTCGCGCTGTCCGCGGGCGCCGCGGAGAACTCCATGCGCACGCGCTCCAAAATCACCTCGGGCGGCGTGTAGTTGCCCTTCGATTTGCTCTCCTTTTTGCCCTCGCGGTCGCACACGTGGCCGAGCACCACGCAGGTCTCGTAGGGGTGGGGGAACGCGCGAACGCGGCTGAGACCGAGCCGCTCTTGCGTGGCCTCGTCGAAGACGAGCGTCGAGACCATCAGCAGCGAATAGAACCAGCCGCGGGTTTGGTCGATCGCCTCGCTGATGAAATTCGCTGGAAACGCCGCATCGAAGCGTTCTTTCGAGCCCGCCACGTGGGGGTAGCCCCACTGCGCGAAGGGCATCGAGCCCGAGTCGAACCAGGCGTCGATCACCTCGCTCACGCGTCGCATCGTCGCGCCGCAGTGCGGGCAAGGCAAAGTCACCGCGTCGATCCACGGCTTGTGCACGATCAAGTGCTCGTTGAGGCTGGGATCGGCTTGTTTTGCCGCGCGGAAATGATCGAACGCGTGGGGGTTCAGGGCCTCGATGGCGGCCACCGAGTCGGGCGCGTGCTCGTGGCTTGGATCCTTTTCGCACACCCAAACATTGAGCGGCGTGCCCCAAAAGCGTTCGCGCGAGAGCGACCAATCGACGTTGTTGCGCAGGAAGTCGCCGAAGCGCCCTTCCTGAATATGGTCGGGTAGCCAGTGGATTTTGCGGTTGTTCTCGATGGCGCGATCGATCAGCGCGGTGGTGCGGATGTACCAGGCGGGGCGCGCGAGCTGGATCAGCGGATCGTCGTCGGCGCGCCAACAGAAGGGGTACTCGTGGCGATACTTTTCGTCGTGTACGAGCCGACCTCGCGCGCCGAGGTCGACGAGGATCTTGGGGTCCGCGTCCTTGACCCAAAGGCCCTCAAACGCTCCTGCGGAGGCGGTGAGCGTGCCGTCGGGGCGCACGCCTTCGAGCAGCGGCACCTCTTCCGGGTGGGCGTAGCGCCCAAGCTCTCGGCGGTGGGCCTCGAAGTCGTCCTCACCGAAGGCGGGGGCCACGTGCACGATGCCGGTGCCCGCGTCGAGGGTCACGAAGTCGGCCGTGATCACCCGGAAATAGAAGGGCAAATCGCCCCCCGCCTTGAGGGCCGCGCGCTTGTCGAAGAGCTCCTTCGCGTAGCCCTCGAAGGGAGGGTCGTAACGTTTTCCGGCGAGCTCCTCGCCCTGTAGCTCGTGCAGCACCGTGAGCTCACCGAGCTTCTTCGATAGGCCCTCCACAAGCTCTTTCGCCACCACGAGGCGGCCCTTCGCCGAGTCGACGACGGCGTACGTGTACGTGGCGCGCACGGCCGCGTAGCCGTTCGAGGGTAGGGTCCACGGGGTCGTCGTCCACACGCACAACGAGGCCCCTTCGAGGCGCGGATCGCCAGGCGAGACCAGGGGAAACGCGACGTACGCGCTGGGGTCGTCGACGGTCTTGTAGTTCTGTCCGACCTCGGCCGAGGACAGGGCCGTGCCCCCCTGGGGCCACCACCAAGCGACGCGATGACCTCGGTAAAGCAAGCCTTTTTTGTGCAGCTCGGCGAGCGCCCACCAGACGCTCTCGACGTAGCTCTTGTGGTAGGTGACGTAGGCCTCGTCGAGATCGACCCAGAAGCCGATCTTGTCGGTGAGGCGCTCCCAGGCGTCGGTGTAGCGGAAAACCGAGGCCACGCAGCGCGCGATGAAGGGCTCGACGCCGTAGTCGACGATGGCCGCTTTGCCGTGGATGCCGAGCTCTTTCTCGACCTCGACCTCGACCGGAAGGCCGTGCGTGTCCCAACCAGCTTTGCGGGGCACATCGTAGCCCTGCATGGTTTTGTAACGTGGAAACACGTCTTTTACGGCCCGCGTCAGCACGTGTCCGTTGTGCGGCATGCCGTTGGCGGTGGGCGGTCCTTCGTAGAAAACGAAGGTGCCCTTCGAGGGGCCTGTTGCCCGCGTCTCGTCACGCAGCGTCTTCGCGAAGATGCCCCGGTCCTTCCAGAACGCTAAGATTTTGCCTTCGGCCGTGGGGAAATCGAGATCGACGGGGACACTTGCGAAGGCCTTGCGCGGGCTGTCGTGCGACATGGTCGGGCTAGTACATCGATTCACGCGAATATGGAATTGGGCCCTTGGCGCTCAAGCGCCGCGCGTCTCCGCGAGCTCGGACAAGAGCGGGAGCAGCTCGGCGGCGAAGGCTCCAACGGACGGCGTTCGCGGATCACCTTCCAACAACGTGGGCCGAAACGAGCGCGCAAAACGGCGGTATCGGCGCGCTTCGGGCAGCTCCCACACGGGGTCGGGTAGGGCCGGCGATGCCCCGCGACAAAGGACCTCGTCGAGGCGCTTCGTGAGCGGCGCAGCGGCCGGAAAACGAGCCTCGGCCACGGTGGTGCTGAGGCTCCTGCGAACCCCGTCGTGCCACGCTCGATCGTCGTGGTTTTTGCACCAATGTTCGCCGGTCAGGATGAAGAACACGATGGCCGCGACGGCGTGGGCGTCGGTCCACGGGCCGACCAGGGGATTGCGCTCGTCTTGCACGCTGAGCAGCTGCTCTGGTCCGCCGTAGGCGGGCGTGACTCCACCCACAGTCACCAACATACCATCGACCCGCGCGACGCCGCAGTCAGCCAGTTTGGGCCGCTCGTCCGCGGGCTCGCCCGCCATGAGCACGTTGTCGGGCTTGAGGTCCCGGTGAATGATGCCCTCTTCGTGGATCGCTTCGACGGCGCGCACCAGGCGCTCGACGAAGCGGTACGCACGCTGGGCCTCGAAGCCCATGGGCCCCGCGCTGGCGACCCGCTCGCTCAACGTGGTGCCGAGGGGACCGCCGTCCACGCGCTCGATGGCGAGCCATGGAAGTTGGTTCGCGGGGTTGTCGTCGACCCCGATATAGACCCTTCCGCAGCCAAATATCCCCACGACGGGCGCCCACGAGCCGACCCGTTTCATCATGCGCTCGAGGGCGGCGCGCTCCCGCGTGAAGGTGTCGAAGGGGTCGAGGTTGAGGCGGCGGGCCCCCTGAAGCGCCGAGGGCTTCATGATTTTTATCGCCAAATTCGCCGGTGTTTCGGGGTCCAGGCCGGCACCGCGCAGGGCGCCGTCGAGGCTCGCCTCGAAGACCGTCGCCATGGCGCCGTGCCCCAAGAAACGCAGCAGCTTGAGGCCGGTCGGGCTCCCATCCACCTCGATGATCTTCGGCTCGGACCCGGCGAGGTCGAGCAGATCGAGGTTTTTGGTGCGGAGGACGAGGGCTTCGTCCACCTGACCCACGGGCATGGCTGCTAGACTACACGAAGGAAGCCTTGGAGCGAGGGCCGCTCGCGGGGCGCGACAACGCGCCGCACTACGCGTTTCGTGTACACTGCTCTCCCCATGCCGCCGCCCCGCGCGCTCCGAACGAAGCTGTCGTGGGCCGGGCTCGCGCTTCTTTCGGGGCTCTACGCGGCTTGTAGCGACGATCCGGCGGGGGGCTCCGACACGATCCCCACGGCCGAGCTGACCCCTGTCAAACCCAACATGGTGGAGGCGCGAGCGTTTCACGCGGCCAGCTTGGTGGGCGATGGCGCCGTGCTGCTCTCGGGCGGAATCGGCGGCGTGCCTGCGGTGGATGGCACCACGCCCGATTGGGATCAAGCTCAACCCCTGCGTACGCTCGAGATCTACGATCCCATCAACGAGACCTTCTGTTCGGTGTCGCCGCACCTTTCGGCCGCACGCTACAGCCACACGGCGACGGAGCTGTCGGATGGCAGTGTGCTGTTCGCCGGGGGGACGGGCACCGTGTCTGACCTCGCGACGGCGGAGCGCTGCGAGCCCACCGACATGCGTTGTCCCGACGCCGTATGCACGCCCGTCGGCGAGACCATCGTCATGGGCATTCCCCGGGCATTTCACAGCGCCACGCGCATCGAGACAGGCACCCTCGCCGGACGCGTCCTGATCGCGGGTGGGTGGTCCTCGGGCCCCCCCTCGGTGGCCTCGGCGGAGCTCTTCGACCCCGAGACCAACGCCTTCGAGCCGGTGCTCGACCCGCAAGGCAACCCCTCTTCCCTCGTGGTTGCGCGCGCGGGACACGCCGCCGTTTGGCTCGAAAAGAGCCACCTCGTGCTGTTCGTCGGGGGGCGGGACGACGCGGGGCAGGCCAGCGCCGCGGCCGAGCTCTTCGATCCCGAAACAGGCACCTTCACAAGCACGGTGCCCCTCTCCCTACCTCGCATTCGCCCGACAGCCACGCTCCTCGAGCAAGACTGTGTGCTCGTCGTCGGGGGCCACGCCGGGGACTACGAGCCCCTTGATATCGTGGAGAAATACGAGCCTTGTGAGGGCAAGTGCGCGTGCGCTCCAGGGGAGCCGCCGTCGCCCCGCTTCGTACAGGCCAAACCGCTGCACGTAGGGCGCCGCGGGCACACGGCGGACAAGCTCGTCAATGGCAGTGTGCTCGTCGTAGGTGGGCTGTCTAGCTCGACCGAGCTCTTCGATGGAAGCCAGTTCAACTACGCAGGAGACATGCTGGAGTCGCGAGGTCGACACTCGGCGACCGTGCTCCCCGTCTCCGAAAGTCTGCCCGAGGGTGGCGTCTTGATCGCGGGCGGCCTCGACGACGGCAAGGGCCGCGCCCTCGCCACCGCGGAAATCTACGATGTCGCTCGCAAAGAGCTGCGCCGCGTCTCGGGGGCCCAGTGCAGCGACGACAACCTGTCTGTCATCGCCGGGGACAACATCGTCGACTGTGGAGGGCTCTTGTGTCGCTCGGGGAGGTGCTTGAGCTTCTGCGAAACTAGCCTTGACTGCGCTTCTGGGATGGTGTGCCGTGCCGACGGCTCCTGTTCCGTCGAGCCCACCGAGGATGTCAATAGCTGTGCTGCTTCGAAGGGCCGCGAAGCCCCGGCTGGCGCCCGTGGACTTTGGCTCGTTGGCGCGCTTGTGTGGTTGTTTCGGAGGCGGCGCCGGGCCTGAGGGTCAGTGCGTGACGAGGCCGGGAAACAGGCACACGGCGAGGAGCGCCAGGGCCTGAATCGCGATGAACGGGACCGCGCCGCGATAGATGGCTGACGTGGGCAGGGAGGGGGGCGCCACGCCGCGCAGGTAGAACAGGGCGAACCCGAAGGGGGGCGTGAGAAACGACATTTGCAGGTTCATGCCGAGCATCACGCCGAACCACACCATGTCGATGCCGAGGGCCCGGGCGGCGGGCACGAGGAGCGGCAACACGATGAACGCGATCTCGAAGAAGTCAATGAAGAAGCCGAGAACGAAGAAGACCAGGTTGGCGACCACGATCAGGCCTACCTGCCCGCCGGGCAGGTTCGTCAACAGCTCGTGGGCCCAGATGTCCCCGCCAAGACCCCGAAATACCAGCGCAAACAGCGTGGCGCCGATCAGCAGAAACACGACCATGGAGGTAAGGCGCATGGTGACGGCGGCCGTCTCCCGGAGCGTTTTCCAGGTCAGTCTGCGGCTCACCAGCGAGAGGATGATGGCGCCGATCGAGCCGAGCGCGCCGGACTCCGTCGGCGTGGCGAGGCCTGTGAAGATCGAGCCCAGAACCAAGCCAATCAACAGGAGCGGTGGCATGAGCGCCACCAGCACGCGTCTCCCGAGGGCGGCCCCCCGGAGCTGGCGCGCCTCCGCGGGCAGGGCGGGGACGGCCTTGGGTCGGAAAATGGCTACCCCGACGACGTAGAGCACAAAAAAGCCCGAGAGCATCAGGCCTGGCACGAAGGCCCCGAGGAAGAGGTCGCCCACGGAGACGCCCAGTTGGTCGCCCAGGACGACGAGCACGACGCTCGGGGGAATGATCTGACCCAGGGTCGCGGACGCGGTGATGAGGCCGGCGGTGAGCTCCTTCGAGTAGCCGTAGCGCAGCATGACAGGCATGGAAATCATGCCCATGGCCACCACCGAGGCACCCACGACGCCCGTCGCGGCGGCCAGCAGCGTGCCCACGAAAATGACGGCAAACGCCAGCCCTCCGCGCAGCGGGCCGAAGAGCATGCCAATCGTGGTCAAGAGATCTTCTGCCAACTTGGACTTTTCGAGGAGCGTCCCCATGAAGATGAAGAAGGGGACCGCGAGCAGGATGTAGTTCGACATGACGCCGAACACGCGCTCGGGGTAGGCGTAGAGCAGGGGCCAGTCGAAATAACCGAGCTCGACGCCGAAAAACGCGAAGATGAGGGCGGTGCCGCCGAGGGAGAAAGCCACCGGGTAGCCGCTGAAGATCAGCGCGAAGGTGACCACGAACATCAGCGGCGCCAGGATGTCGAGCTCCATCAGGCGCCCCCCACTTCATGCGCTTGTGACTCTTCTTTGTGACCAGGAACGTCCACCCCCGGCACACCGCGGAGGTAAGCCGCGCGTTTGATGAGCAGCGAAATACCCTGCAAAACCAGCATTCCAAACACCAGCGGCGCGACCGCCTTGAGGGGGTAGCGGGGCAGGCCGCCGGGGTCGGGGGAGACCTCCCGGACCTCCCACGACTGGAGGACGGTAGGGAGGGAGATGGCGAGCGCGAACACGCAGAAAGGGAGCATTAGGAAGAGGGTGCCAAGCACGTCGATCCAGGCCCGCTTACGGGGCGTCGCGCGACCGTAAAACACATCGACGCGCACGTGCTCGTCGCGGCGCAGGGTGGTCGCCGCGCCCAGCAAGAACACGAGGGCGAACGCGTACCATTGCGCTTCGATGTAGGCGTTCGAGCTCATCGTTACGCCCGCGGCGCGGTCGAAGTGTCGCAGCAGCGCGTTGAGCGCGCCCATGACAACCATGAAGACGACGAGGATCGTCGCCACGCCTCCCACCGCGTCACTCACACGGTCGATGGCTCGGCTCAAACGCAAGAGACGCGTCATCGAGTCAACCTTGCGTCGAATGGGTGGTGTACGCGACCTTGGCGTAGGTCAGCTCGGCTGTGCCAAACCAGCTCGCAGAGGCCTCGCGGAACTTCTTCCAATGCTCGAAGATCTTGCGGTAGCCCGCGTCCTTGGACGCCTGCTCTTCCAGGAGGTCGTTCGAGGTCTTCTGGGCGGCCTTGAGCAGATCGTCGGGGAAGGGCTCGAGCTTGACGCCTTCCTTGAGCAGCCTGCCCAAAGCCTCGGGGTTCTGCGCGTCGTAGCGGGCCAACATGTCGGTGGCGCTGGCCGCCGCGGCGGCCGAGAAGATGTCTTGGTAGGTCTTCGGGAGCTTGTCCCAGGCCGCTTTGTTCACGTAGTAAGAGAGGTTCGGTCCCGGCTCCCAAAACCCCGGGTAGTAGTAGAGCTTGGCGATTTTGTGGAAGCCGAGCTTCTCGTCGTCGACGGAGCCTACCACTCGGTCGCGTCGATGG
>CAYLJT010000413.1:0-7744 GCA_964383995.1 uncultured Polyangiaceae bacterium | reverse complement strand
AACGCGCCCTTCATCGTGTTCGACGACGCCGACGTCGACGCGGCGGTGGAAGGTGCCATGATCGCCAAGTACAGAAACATGGGGCAGACCTGCATCTGTGCCAACCGCTTCTACGTGCAAAATGGCATCTACGACGCGTTCGTCGGCAAGCTCGCCGCGCGCGTCGCCGCCCTGCGCGTCGGCTCGGGGTTGGAAGACGGTGTGCAGGTAGGACCGCTGATCGACGACGCTGCCATCGAGAAGGTCAGCCGGCACGTGGCCGACGCACGCGAGCACGGCGCGACGGTGCGCCTCGGCGGCGGCTTGGCGGACATGCCGAGAGGCCTGGCCAAGCGCTTCTACCTACCTACCATTTTGGAAGGCTTTACCCACGCCATGGTGTTGGCCAAAGAAGAGACCTTTGGCCCGGTGAGCCCCATTTGTCGCTTCCAGCACGAGGACGAAGTGGTCGCCTACGCGAATGACTCGGACTTTGGCCTCGCAGCCTATTTCTACACGAAAGACGCTTCAAGGCTGATTCGTGTTGCAGAGAGGCTCGAATATGGTATCGTGGGTGCGAACGACGGTGCCCCGTCTACTGCACAAGCTCCCTTCGGGGGCATGAAGCAGTCGGGGTTTGGTCGCGAAGGCGGCAAATACGTCATGAACGAGTACCTGGAGACCAAATATGTCTCCTGGGGACTCTGATATCTTGAATTGCACTTTGGCCCGCTAGCCCTCGATTCCGTCAAACGACGGGACGCTTGCGCCTCCTCGGCCGAGCGGAGAATCAAGGCACCAGGACCAACTTAGGCTGACTGCGGCGAGCGTCGCGGTCTGTCGCGTGGTGACCGCGCCGTGCCAACGGTTCGCGTTGGTCTCCGTTCGCGCGACGCAAGCAGGCCTCCTTTGCCGAGCTCCGGCGGTGGGGGCGTAGATGCGCGTTTGCGCTCGAGCGTCCGGGACGTTGCTCCTGGCGGTCGCGTGCTCGGGCGAATCCAGGCCCGTTGGCGTGCATCGTGGCTCTGACCCATCGCAAAGGAGACCCCGTTGACGCCTTTTGCCATCGCCGGGATGCAACTGCATCTGTCCGCTTTGGAGAACAATCTGCCGCGCATGCGCGCGCGCCTCGACCTGCTCATGCACGTCTACCCGTGGGTGCAGATGGTCGTCTTCAGCGAGCTTGCCACGCACGGCCCGCTCACTGTCCACGCCACGCCCTTGCCATCGCGGGCGGAGGAGACGTTTCAAGACTTGGCGCGCAGACACCAGATCTGGCTGCTCCCGGGCTCGTTCTTCGAAGAAAAGGACGGCGTCGTCTACAACACCGCGCCGGTGATCGACCCGAAGGGCGAAATCGTAGGGCGGCACCGTAAGCTCTTTCCTTTTCTACCCTACGAGGACGGCGTGGAGGGTGGCACCGAATTTCTGGTGTTCGACGTACCGGGGGTGGGGCGCTTCGGGGTCAGTATCTGCTACGATATGTGGTTCCCCGAGACCTCGCGCACGCTGGTGTCGATGGGCGCCGAGGTCATCTTGCATCCGACCTTCACGCTCACCATCGACCGCGACGTGGAGCTGGCGATCGTGCGCGCCACCGCCGCGCAGAACCAGTGCTTCGTGATCGACATCAACGGCGCGGGCGACGGCGGCAACGGCCGCTCGCTCATCGTGGGCCCAGCGGGGGACGTCTTGCATCAGGCGGGCACCTCCGAAGAAATGATCCCCATCGAGATCAACCTCGACCGCGTGCGGCGTAGCCGCGAGGTCGGCCTGCGCGGTCTCGGACAACCGCTCAAGAGCTTCCGCGACCGCAAGGTGCAGTTCCCGGTGTACGCGGTCGGCGCACCTGCCTCGCCCTACCTACGCTCTCTCGGACCCCTCGAAAAGCAGAAGCGCGGTTCGTTGGCGGGCATCACCCCCAAGAAAGATCCTTCTCCATGAACGACACCGTCAACCTACCCCAGCCTGCATTCCGAGCCCACTACGATGCTTCCCAGTTTCGCGCCGACTCCTGGGCCGACCTGAAGCGCCTCACGGCCCGCTTCGCCGACGGCGACGGGCGTGCACGTGCCAATTCGCAGAGCGACGCGCGGGCCATCGGTCAAGCCTTGGATCAGCTCGAATGCATCGAGCACTATTGGGCCTTCCCTGGCCCGCGCACCTGCCGTCAGTTGCGGCGTCTGCTGCACCAGGGGCGGCAGCGCGCGCTGGCGCAACAGGTGTCGCGCGTGGTGCGTCTGTTGGTGAGCGACGCCTACCGTGGGTCGGAGGCGCGCGAAGCGTTCGGCAGCGACACCGACGAGGCCGACCTCGCAGAGGGTCGCCCGGTCAAGCCCAACGGCCGACACTACTTCGAGGTCTTGGTGGTAGACGACATCTCCGTGGAGGAAGAGCAGGAGCTCCAGAAGCGCCTGCTCGACATGCGACGCGCGGACGACGAGCTGCTCTACGACATCGTGGTGGTGAAGACCTTCGAAGATGCGCTGATCGCACTGCTGTTCAATCACAACCTGGAGACGGCGGTGCTCCGCTACAGCTTCCCTTACGCGTCCGAGACAGGTCTGGACGAACTGCGCCACTACCTGGACGTGGTGGACCCGGCGCTGCTCGCCGACCTCTCGGGAACGGATCAAACCATCGCCCTCGGCCGGGTCATGCGCTCGCTGAGGCCGGAGGTGGACCTGTTCCTCGTGACCGACGACCCCATCGAGAGCATCGCGGGTCACCAGGCCATGGGATTTCGCCGCGTGTTCTATCGCCAGGAAGACTATTTGGAGCTCCACCTGAGCATCCTCAAGGGCATCCGCGAGCGCTACGAAACGCCGTTCTTTACAGCCGTGCGCGAGCACAGCCAAAAGCCGACCGGGGTCTTTCATGCCTTGCCCATCTCGCGTGGCAAGTCCATCACCAAGAGCCACTGGATTCAGGACATGGGTCAGTTCTACGGCCCCAACATCTTCTTGGCCGAGACCTCCGCGACGAGCGGCGGCCTCGACTCCTTGCTGCAGCCCCACGGCCCGCTGAAGAAGGCACAAGAAAAAGTGGCCCGCGCCTTCGGCGCGAAGAAGAGCTTCTTTGTCACCAACGGCACGTCCACCGCCAACAAGATCGTGATGCAAGCGCTGGTGCGGCCCGGGGACATCGTGCTGGTCTCCCGCGATTGCCACAAGTCGCATCATTACGCCCTGGTCCTCTCGGGGGCCTACCCGGTCTACCTCGACCCTTACCCCTTGGGCGAATATTCGCTGTACGGCGCCGTGCCGCTCGACACCATCAAACGCAAGCTCTTGCTCCTGAAGCGGGAAGGCCGGCTCGAAAAGGTGCGCATGGTGCTCCTTACCAACTGCACCTTCGACGGCATCATCTACCACCCCGAGCGCGTGATGCGTGAGCTCTTGTCCATCCACCCTGGGCTCATTTTCCTGTGGGACGAGGCCTGGTTTGGCTTTGCCCACTTCGCCCCGAGCTACCGCAAGCGAACGGCCATGGAGGCGACCCGCGTCCTCCTGGAGCAGCTCAAGAGCCCCGGCTACGCCGACAAGTACGCCGCCTACCGCACCGAGCATGACAAGCTCGACCCCGACGCCGATGCCACCTGGCTGGAAGGTGAGCACTGGCCCGACCCCGACAAGGTGCGCATGCGCGTGTACGCCACCCAGTCCACGCACAAGACGCTGACCGCGCTGCGCCAAGGCTCGATGATCCACGTACACGATCAAGACTTCGAACGAAAAGTCTCGGACATCTTCCAGGAGGCGTACATGACCCACACCTCCACGTCGCCGAACTACCAGATCCTGGCGTCCCTCGACGTCGGCCGCCGGCAGGTGGAGCTCGAAGGCTACGAGCTCGTGAAGAAGAGCGTCGAGCTGTCCATGGCCTTGCGCGAGCGCATCGAGGAGAGCCCGCGCCTCCGCAAATATTTTCGGGTGCTCAAGGTCAAGGACCTCGTGCCCAAAGCCTACAGGCCCTCGGGCCTGGAGGAGATGTACAGCCCGGACCGCGGCTTTGGGCGCATGGAAGAGGCGTTCCGCGACGACGAGCTGACCCTGGATCCGACCCGCCTGACCTTGCACATCGGGCTCAGCGGGATCGACGGCGACAGCTTCAAGAATCGCCTGATGGACGAGCACGATATCCAGATCAACAAGACCTCGCGCAACACCGTCTTGTTCATGCTCAACATCGGCACCACGCGGGGCGGTGTGGCCTACCTGTTGGAGGTCCTGGAGCAGATCGCCGCGGCGCTCGACGAGCAGCTCGCGGACCAGCAAGACGTGGAGATCGCACGGCAGCAGGCCGCCGTCGATTCGTTGACCAAGGACCTACCTCCCTTGCCAAACTTCAGCCGCTTTCACCGGGCGTTCGCGCCCTCGCCGACGACCCCGGAGGGGGACCTGCGCAAGGCGTTTTTTCTGTCGTACGATGACGCCTGCTGCCGCTACCTGCCCATGGACGGCTCGATCGCCCAGGAGATCGAGTCCGGCCGCGACGTGGTGTCCGCCTCCTTCGTCACTCCCTACCCGCCGGGCTTTCCGGTGTTGGTCCCCGGACAGACGATCAGCGCGGACATCTTGGCCTACCTCAAGGCCCTCGACGTCAAGGAGATCCACGGCTACCGTGCCGATCACGGGTTCCGGGTCTTCACCCAAGCGGCGCTCGGTGAAGCCGAGCTGCCAAAGACGCCACGACCGCTGCGCGTGGAAGGCGCCGACCAGCTGCGGCCCAGCAACGGAGGAGCGTTATGAAGAAGCTTCGGGGACTCTCGGATATCCGGCGCTACTTTTACAGAAACGACGTGCCGACCTATTTCATCAGCGCGACGAACTTCAACCTGCTCGGTATCGACGAGTGGGTGCAGAAGTTCAAGTTCGTCAACTACATCGACTGCTTCGACGGCAACCACCCCAACGTGATCGTGCCGCCCGAGAAGACCGACCGGGTGTTTCAGAGCATCGAGGAGATCAACAACTACCTCTTGGAGCACAAGTCGATAGTCGACGTCATCCAGAAGAACGGCCCCGGGCGCGCGGTGTTTTTGTTCTTCGACGAGCGCACCGAAGAGATTTGCCGGGAGCTTAATCTTACCATCTGCTTTCCGTCGGCCAAGCTCCGCGAAGAGGTCGACAACAAGATCACGGCCACGCGCATCGCCGACGAGGCCGGCGTAAAGAGCGTCCCGAACACCCTCGGCAGGGTCCAGAGCTACGCCGATCTTACCAGGCTAGCGCGGGCGGCGAAGCTCGGCGACGACCTGGTCATCCAGACCGCCTTCGGCGACTCCGGTCACACCACCTTCTTCGTCGCCAACGAGGGCGACTATCGGCCCCACGCGCAGGCAATCGAGGCCGAAAAGGAGGTCAAGGTCATGAAGCGCATCCGCTGCCGCGGTGCGGCCCTGGAGGCCTGCGTGACCCGCCACGGAACCATCGTCGGCCCGCTGATGACCGAGCTCGTGGGCTTCAAGGAGCTGACGCCCTACCGCGGCGGTTGGTGCGGCAACGAGGTCTTCGCGGCGGCCTTCTCACGGGATGTCCGAGACAACGCGCGGCGCGCCACCTTCGACTTCGGCGAGGCGCTGCGAAAGCGCGGCTATCGCGGCTATTTCGAGATGGACTTCCTGACCGACCTGGACTCCGGCGAGGTGTACCTTGGGGAGGTGAACCCGAGGGTCACCGGCGCGAGCTCGATGACCAACCTGTCCGCCTTCGCCCACGCCGACGCGCCTTTGTTCTTGTTCCACTTGCTCGAATTTTCGGGCGTCGACTTCGACCTCGACGTGGCGGCCCTGAACGAGCGCTGGGCGGATCCGGACAACATCGACTCCTGGAGCCAGCTCGTGATCAAACACACCCACGACTCTGTCGAGCGCATCACCGAGGCGCCCCGCACCGGCATCTGGGAGCTCGGCGCGGATGGGCAGGTGTCCTTCGTGCGCGTGCAGACCCACCGTCGCACCGTGGCCAACGAGTCGCGAGCCTTCTATTTGCGCATTTCGGGCGTGGGCGACTATTTCTACGAAGGCGCGGACATTGGCATCTTGGTGACGCGCGGCCGCCTGATGAACGAAGACTTCAGCCTCAACGAGCGCGCCAAGGCCTGGCTCAAGGGCATCCGCAAGGCGTACAAGTCGCGCCCGATTGGCGCCGAAGAAGAGGCAACGGCCAGTCGCGTGGCCGATGCGGCGGGCTTCAAAATGCTCTAACGTGTGCCCATGCACCTGCGCTTTACGGCCAGCGACGAAGACCTGCCCGGGGCCAAGTGGCGCGCGCACTTCGTGCAAACCTGGCCTTCCTACCACGCCTGGTTTCTCCAGGAAGGTGACGCGAAGCGCCCGAGCTACCTAGCATCGCGCGCCGCGCTGCGCAGCCACATGCCCGAGCTCTACCCCTTCTGGGAGCGCCTCGTCGAGCTGGCCGGAGGTGGCGACCACGAGGCCCGCATGTTGAGCCTGTATTGCCCGACGCCCTACGTGTCGGGCTGCTCCCAAGCCATCTGGAACCGCGCGGAGCCGATGTTGGTGCGCAACTACGACTACCACCCCAAGCTGTGCGAGGCGTCGCTCGTCAAGACCCGCTGGGACAACGTCGAAGTCTTGGGGATGAGCGACTGCCTGTGGGGGCTCCTCGACGGCATGAACCAGCACGGTCTGGCCGTATCGCTAGCCTTCGGCGGGCGCCGGGTGGTGGGTCCAGGCTTCGGGATTCCCCTGGTCTTGCGCTACGTGCTGCAAATCTGCCAAACCGCCGCGCAGGCCGCGGAGGTGCTAGCGCGCGTACCTTGCCACATGGCCTACAACGTGTCCGTGGTCGACGCCGAGGGCGTGCCCTTCACCCTGCACCTGTCACCCGATCGACCCATGCGCGTCGAGGCAGGTAGGGTGGCCACCAACCACCAAGGTGAGGTGGAGTGGGCCGACTACGCAGAGCTTACGCAGAGCGTGGCGAGAGAGCGCTACTTGCAGGATCGCCTGCGCGATCCGTCCGAGACAGCCACGAGCTTCGTAGAGCGCTTCCTCGCGCCCCCCGTGTTCAGCCGGGGCTATGCCCACGCGCACGGAACATTGTACACCGCGGTGTATCGACCGCTGGAGCTGACGGCCGAATACCTCTGGACAGCCCACCGCTGGACGCAGTCGTTTCGGCGCTTTGACGAGGGGGAGGTGTTGGTGCACTACGACGCGGAGGGGGTGCGGGCGTAGGTTTGGGAAGTGCTTTCGGACGTGCTGGGCGGTGGACGTGACGCGGCGGGGTGGGTGGCCTTCCCTCGCTCTTCCCTTCCTTCCTGTACTGCACCCCGAAGCTGGCCGAGCCTCAAACCGATTCTCGGGCGGGCCTTACTCCTCGACTGGAACCGCCATGCGTCGAAAACGTTCGCGGAGCTCGTCGCGGAACCGAAGAAGCCCTTGCTCCGTAAGGGGCTCGAGCATCATGGGCAGGGGGTGAACTGGAAACTCTCCGAGCAGCCAAGCGAGAACCCCAGGGTCCATCCCACCGTCTTTCTTGAGCGCAAAAACGAGATCTTGCTCCGGAGGAAAACCAACCCGGTCCAAGAACAGCACGTCGACCAGATCCCGCGGCTCGGAGCGCGACAGGATACAGGTTAGCTTTGCCGCCCGTAGATCAACGAACGACTCCACCAGGACACCCTCGTCCGTCTCGTGCGGCGCCTCGATATCACGGGTTCCGTCGTGCACGATGTCTAGCTCGATCGTCACCTCCGCAGACGACACCGTCGCGCGGACGAACGTACCCGCATCCCG
>CAYLJT010000412.1:0-7748 GCA_964383995.1 uncultured Polyangiaceae bacterium | reverse complement strand
CCGAAGAGCTGGCGCTGCGCCTCGTGTCCCTGCGCAGCGCCCACGGCGACGACGTGGGCGCCGAGCAGGCGCTCGAAAAGGGCCTCGCGGTGTGCCCCACGAGCGCGCGTCTTCGCGACCTGCTCGTGGCCCGCTACAGCGAACGCGGAGCCTGGCAAAAGCTCGCCGCGCTGCTGGGCACCGACGCGCGCACCCGCGCCACGGCCGAGGAGCGCGCCGCCGCCTATGTGCACGCGGCAGAGGTCCTGCGCGATCGCTGCGGAGACCTCACAGGAGCCCTCGCGCACCTCGAATCGGCCCTCCAAGAAACCCCGTCGTCGCGCCCGATTTTGCAGCTCTTCGTGGAAAGCTCGGGGGTCGCGAAGGACCCGAGCCGTGCCCTCGTGGCGCTGCGCAACGCCATCGAGAACAGTCCCGACGATCACGTTATTTTGGCCCTGCGCGGCAACCTCTTGTCGACGCTCGCGCGGGACATGGAGGCCCTCGCCGATCTCGACAAGGCGCGGGCCCACAGCGACGCGCACACGCCGCTGCTGATCGAAGCGCTGGAGCGCGCGCTCGCGCGGCCGAACAACGACGCCGCCCGCAACCGAGACCTGCGTTTGCGCCTCGCGAGCGTCGTCTTGGATCAGGGCGACGTCGATCGCGCGCGCAATATTTTGGCCGAACAACTGCGCCACGACGCGCGCGATCGCGACGTGCTCTCGAAGCTCGCGCTGGTTGAAGAGAGGGCCGGACGTTGGGACGCCGCAAGCAGCACGTACCGGCGTCTACTCGCGCTCGAAAGCGGGGAAGCCCTCGTCGAAACGGCCCTCCGCCTCGCCACCGCGTGTGAGCGCGGCGGCCGCCTCGCCGACGCGCGCGGCGCCCTCGAACGCGCGCGCCGTGTGGCGCCAAACGACGCCGAAACACGCGAGCGACTACGCGCTGTCTACGTCGCGACCTCGGCGTCGCGCGAGCTCGCCGGGATGATCCTCGAAGACGCCGCGCAGGCCAAGGAGAGCGCTGAACGTCTGGCCCTGTACACCGAAGCAGGTCGCCTGCTCGTCGAGAGCCGCGAAGACGGTGAACGGGCCGTCAGTGCTCTTGAAGAGGCGTATCGTTTGAGCTCCAACGATTTGACCCTCAACTTGCTGCTCGCAGACGCCTATGTGCTCGCTCAAAGGCCTATCGACGCAACTCGGCTCCTCACACAAATCGTCGACGCACAGCGGGGTCGCCGCTCTCGCGCGCTCGTCGGGGCTTATCAGCGCATCGCGCGAATTCAGCTCGCAGACGGCGATTTGTCCGACGCTTTGCGCTCTCTGACCTTCGCCTTCGACTGCGATCCACAGAACGCAGAGCTCGCCATGGAGCTTGGAATGCTCGCAGTCGATCTCGACGACGCCGACATAGCGACACGCGCCTTCCGCGCGATCACATTGATGCGCCTTCCGCCCGCAAAAGAGGGTGCGCGCGCGTCCAAGGCCGTTGCGTACTACCACCTAGCGAGCATCGCGAGGGCCCAAGGCGACGCGAGAAAGGCCGTACTTTTGGCCGAAAAAGCGCTCGGCGAAGATCCGAACCTCAACGAAGCGCGCATCCTCATTACCCTCCTCGCCGGGGGGTGACACCCGTTCGGCCTTCATTTCAAGGGGGAAACGCAGCGCCGAACAAATTCCGCCGCCCCGGGAGGCCAACTAGGCCCCCGGGCGTACCCCGCTATCGAGCAAAAAACCCTGTGTTTCTGCCTATTTTTCCGCGTTTGGACGCCCCTACCAGGCAGTCCAGATTCGGTATGTCGCCATCCATTCCCCGGACCCCCTCGACGATCCCCCTTCGTTTTCCCTTTTTTTTGACAAAGCCGCGTGTATGTTTTGGGCGGGCTCAGGCGGGCGGCGAGGAGTTGCACGCAAAAACAGAAGAGCCGAGGAGATGATCAAATGGCTGCACCCAAGGCAAAAGCTCCGGCGGCCGGAGCTTCCAAGAAGTCGATGAGCAAGAGTGGTTTGATTCAGGCGATCACGGAGGCCGTCGGCGAGGACATGTCCCGCAAGCAGGTCAAGGCGGTCCTCGAGTCGCTGATGGCCGTCGGCCACCGCGAGCTGAAAAAGTCGGGTGTCTTCACTTTGCCTGGTTTCGCCAAGTTCCGCGTCGTGAAGCGCCCCGCCACCAAGGCGCGCCAAGGCGTGAACCCCTTCACCAAGGCGCCCATGACCTTCCCCGCGAAGGCCGCCAGCAAGTCGGTCCGCGCGCGGCCCATCAAGGCCATCAAAGACGCCTTGGCCTGATCCGTTCGGTTCCTCGGCGCGGAGGCCGGGCCTGATAGTCAGAGCCAGACCGACTCGCCACCAAAGCTCAAACGGCCCTGCGGAATCTCGCAAGGCCGTTTGCGTTTTGTGCCGCCCCGATCGTTTGGGATCAAACCGCTCGGGGACCGCGGGCTACTTCTTCTTGCCGTAGAGTTGCGCGGCCACCGGACCTGCGCCCGTGCGCGCTTTCACATTGACCTTCACCGCGATGGGGAAGGGCATTGGCCACGTGTAACAGTTAGTCTTGCCGCCGGCGGTGTCGAGCACGCCAGAGCCGTTGCCAATCATCAGAGGGGGTCCCTTCAAGAACCCAGCGAGCGCGGGGTTCACGAGCCCGCCTGCGGTCGGATCGGCCTCCACCTGAACATCCACCTCCGTGACATTCGGCATCGCCTGCGCAATCGCGGTGTAGCAGTGCCCAGGCTGAAGCAGCAGGGTCTCGCTCATCGCCGACGCGCCCTCGGTCACCACGCCGCAGACCGAAGCGCCCTCGGGTTGCATCCCGGGAGCCTCGGCGGCGGCGCGCCCTTGAATGGCCGTCGTCATCGCCAACGACATCACGGAGTCACACGGAGTGGGCCCGGTGACGACGGGCGCGGTAGCGCTCGGCGTGGGCGCAGGGGCAGGCGTTGCAGACGCACTGGCGGGCGCCCACGGTTGGGGCGGGGTCTCGGGCTCACCGCCGCACCCGATGAAAATCACGGCAGATGAAGCCACAAAAAGGGCAGCCAGGTTTCTTTGTCGAAGCATGTTCATGCGGTCCTCTCGGGGTTCGTGGGCTCATACTACGCGTAGAGCGCACCGACCACGCCGACGCCGTGCTCGAAGCGAATGGATGCGGCCCCGCGCGCGTCCCCTTTTCGTTCCGTCCTTCATCCGAGGCCCATTGCATCGGACCGGGGGCGGTAAGATGCTCCCCTTCCCTGGAGGTTCACCTTGCTACGCGCCATTTGTCTCTTGTCGATCGCATCCCTCTCCGCCCTCGCATTCGGTTGTGAGCGCCAAGACTCCTCGGCGGATCCGCAATACGCGGGGCAAAACCAGGGTTACGGGCAACCCGGCTACCAACAACCCGGCTACGGACAACAACCGGGCTACGGACAACCGGGCTACTACGACCCCAACTACGGGCAACCCGGCTACCAGCAGCCGCAACCGGGCTACCAACAACCTCAACCGGGATACCAGCAACCGCAGCCCGGATACCAACAGCCTCAACCCGGCTACCAGCAACCGGCTCCTGCGCCGACACCGGCGCCCACCGCGGCGCCCACGCCCGCGCCCACGGCGACCGGCACGGCTGTTCCGGGGCTGCCCTTCCCCATCCCTGGCTTTCCTGCCCCCAGCTCCCCCAGCCAGCCGGCTCCCGGCGGGCAGACGTCGGGCGCGACGGCCACCCCCATCGATCCCAACTTCGCGCAGGCGGCGACCGTGCCGCTGATGGCCCTCGCCCAATCCGACGCCCCTGGCATGAAGGCCGAAGGCGGCATCTTTGCGGCTCAATTCCAGGAGGGGCAGGTCATGGAGCAGCCCGTCCAGATGCTGCCGAACAAGTGCTACACGGTCCTCGCGGTGGGCGCGGGGGTTGCCGAGGTCGACATCCAGCTCATCGCCCTCACGCCGATGCCGGGCATGAGCCCCACGCTCGCGCAAGACAACGGCCAGGGCACGAGCGCTTCGCTCGGCGGCAAGGGCAACTGCTTCAAATGGGGCTGGCCCGTCGGCATCAACGCCAAGGCGGTCGTCAAGGCCACCCGCGGCTCGGGCATCATCGCCGCCCAGGTCTACTCCAAGTAACCCAAATCGTTTGAGCTCAAATCTTTACGCTGAGCTCAAGCCGTCGCGAGCGTGGCTCCCATGATTCCTCCCACGGTTGACCCCATGGCGGCTCAAATGGCCACGCTCCTCGCCGACAGCGACCTCGACGAGCTGCGCGAGATCGTGCGTCGTTGGGTGGCCGAAGCGCCGAGCGAGCGCACGCGCCGGCAATACGCGAACTTCGGGGCGCGCATGGTCGAGCTCAAGGCCGCCCTGGCCGAGGCGCCGGTTCAACCCAGTCGCGAAGAGCTCGAGACCGCGCTCACCATGATGCTCCGCCTCGCGGCGTCCTCCGACGGCGATCCCCGCGCGCGATGACCGATCTGACCCTCGATCTCTTTCCCCTCTGGTTTGTCCGCGCATTCGCCCTCGCGTGGGGGCTCATCTGGGGCAGCTTTCTCAACGTCGTCATCTATCGCGTCCCGCGGGACATGAGCGTGGTCCACCCGCCGTCGCATTGCCCCGCGTGCGGCGCGCCCGTGCGCGCATTCGACAACATCCCCGTGCTCGCCTTCGTGTTCTTGCGAGGTCGCGCGCGCTGCTGCAAAGCCAAGCTTTCGCCGCGCTACGTCGCGGTCGAGCTGATCGGTGGCGTGCTCTCCCTCGCCATCCTCGAAGCGCTGGTGCTCACCCAACCCGAGGGCACCACGCTCGCGCGCCAGCTCGCCATTTACGCCGCCGATTTCACGCTCGCGATGGCCCTCGTCGCGGCGGCGTTCATCGATCTCGAGCACATGTATTTGCCCGACGCGATCACCATCGGCGGCACCGTGCTGGGGGTCTTCACGGCGTCGCTGCGGGGGCTCTCCTTCGAAGCATCGTTGCTGGGCGCGGCGGTCGGCTTCGCCGTCGTGTGGTTGCCCTTCGTGGTCGGCTACAAGGCCCTGCGCGGCAGGCCAGGCATGGGCCTCGGCGACGCGAAGCTTTTGGCCCTCGCGGGAGCGTGGTTCGGCGCGGCGGGGGCCGTCGTGGTGCTGTGCGCGGGCGCGTTGCAAGGCACGCTCGTCACCATCATCACGTTGCTCACGGGCCGCGGCATCGAGGAGCCCGAGGCCGTGAAAGAAGAGCGCGAAGCGCTGAAAAAAGAGATGGAAACGATGACCCCCGAGGAGCGCGCGGAGGTCGAGAAGGAGCTCGAAGACGACCCGCTCGCGCTGGAGTCGGAGGAGGGCATCGGCAAGGCACGCATCGCGTTTGGGCCGTTCTTGGTGCTCGCCACGCTCGAATACCTGCTCGCCGGAGACACCGTGCTGAGCGCGTACCTGCGCTGGGTGGGGCTCGAATGAACGCGCGAAAGAGCCTATTTTTCGCGGCGTTTTTTATATTTTTGGGGGCGCCCGGCTGCAGCAGCGCGGTCCCCACGCCGCCCCTCGGCGAGCACGGCGAGGGCGACGCCTCGGTCGAGGTGCCCTACCCACCACCGCCGGCCCAAGTCGAAATTCTCCCCGATCCTCCCGACGACGGCGTGGCGCGCATTTGGGTCGACGGCGAATGGACGTGGCGGGCTCGGCGCTGGACGTGGACCTCGGGGCATTGGGTGTTGCCGCAGCCCGGCGCGGTCTACGCGCCGCCGCAGACCATTCGGCTCAACGATGGAACGCTCATGCATCGACCGGGTGGTTTTCGTCTGGCGCCTTGAGCCCGCGGCCCCGCGCGATGTATGCCTAGCCGATGCGAAGGTTGTTGGGATTGTGCGCGTTGTTTTTGGCGCTCTCCGGCTGCAATGGCGAGGTCGAGTGCAAGAGCGAGGTGACGGAAGGAGGGGGCACGTACACCGGCTCGGCGAAGGGCAAGAGCGACGATCCGAACGTGAAGAAAGAGTCCATCAAAGAGGCTTGCCGGCAGATGTGCGCGGGCACGAAGGCCACGCTCGTCGAGCCGTGCGCCGTCAAATGCGCCGTCGATGCCGAGGCGGGCAAGCTCGGCGCGAAGACCACCTGCGGTTGATCCCATGATGCTCGCCTGGTCGTTCGAGGCGAAGACCGCCGAAGAGGTGGGGCGGCTCGTGCGCGTGCTCGGAAAGCACCGCTACGTGTCCGAGGTCGATCACCGCATCCACTGGGTGCTCGACGCGGCGTTGCGCGATATTCCGCTGTTTCAACGCCACGCCGAGGCCTTCGATCAGCGGCGCGTTCAAGAGCCGACGTTGGAGCTCGCCTCGCGCGATCCATCGCTCTGGCGAAGCGCCAGCGCCGACGACGTAGCCCTCGCCCTCGAAGCCTTTTGGACGCCAAGCGAGGAGGCCGAAGCGCGCGCCGCGCGGTTGCTCACGATCATCACCGAGCTCGGTCTTTTGCCCGCGCTGCACGAGCCCTTCGCCTGCCCGCCCGACGATCCACCGCACCCCGAATTGATCCTTCTGAACTGGACGCTCTTGCCCGTCGACGACCTCGATCCGGAGCGTCACGCGGGCGCCCTCGCGGCGATGGAAGACTCGGAAGACGAGGCCGTTCCGGGCGAGCCGATCCATCAGGAAGGCCCGATTTTGGCCGCGCCCGAGCTGTGCCTCGGGGCGCACAACGGCGTGCTCACGGGCGACTTCTTGGTGTGGGCGGATGGTCCGTACAGCTACTCGGACTACGTGTTGCGCGGCGCATCGAAGGCCGCAAAGCTCGTGGATCCCCCGGTGGGCTATCGCGATCTGTAGATTTTGCCGGGGCACCGTGACAAAAGCGCGGGCCCATGAAAATTCCGCGAAGCGCCTTCCGTGAGTACGACATCCGCGGCGTAGCCGACCGCGATCTCTCCGACGACTTGGCCTACGCCATTGGTCGCGGGCTCGCGTCGACATTGCGCAGCGAAAAAGGCACGGAGACGATCGAAATCGTGGTCGGCCGCGACGGCCGTTTGTCGAGCGATCGGCTGTTCGATGCGCTGCAACGCGGCATGCGTGCGGCGGGCGCCAACGTCACGTCGATCGGCGTCGGCCCCACCCCGCAGCTTTATTTCGCGGCCCATCACCTGAGCCCCGATGGCGCGGTGATGATCACCGGAAGCCACAACCCGGCGCCCGACAATGGCTTCAAAATGATGCGCGGCAAGGCCTCGTTCTACGGCGCCGACATCCAAGCGTTGGCGGACCGCTTGGAGCGCGACGACTACCTCGAAGCCAAGGTCCAAGGCAGCTTCCGCGAGCAAGATGTCTCGGACGCGTACATCGCCAACGTCATCCGCTGCACGAAGTTCTCACGCACCGATCTGCCCTTCGTGGTCGACGCGGGCAACGGCTCCGCGGGGCCCCTCGGGCTGCGCACGCTGCGCGCTTTGGGCTTCGATCCCGAAGCGCTCTACTGCGACATCGACGGCCGCTTTCCGAACCACCATCCGGACCCGACGATGCCCGAAAACGTGGCGATGCTGCGTGAGCGTGTGCTGGCCACGGGCGCGAAGGTGGGCATCGCGTGGGACGGCGATGGCGACCGTTTGGGGGCCGTCGATGAGAACGGCGAAATCGTGTGGGGCGACAAGCTCATGATCGTGTTTTCGCGGGCGCTCCTGCGCGAAAACCCGGGCGCTGCGATCCTCGGCGAGGTGAAGTGCTCCGAGACGCTCTACGCCGACATCGCGAAGAACGGCGGTCGGCCCATCGTGTGGAAGACGGGCCACTCGCTGATCAAGACCAAGATGAAGGAAGAGCAC
>CAYLJT010000411.1:0-7775 GCA_964383995.1 uncultured Polyangiaceae bacterium | reverse complement strand
CGTGATGATGGCCAAAAGGGCGTTGTTTCGGCTGGTATCCGTCGTCGCGTAACGGCGCGAGCCGAACACGTGCGAGAGCGAGTTGATGGTGAAGGTGCCGTGCATCAACGCGCAGGTGCTCACCACATAGCCCCAGAAGAACGCGTCGGTGCTGATGGCGAGCAGGCTCCCCATCATCACGAACGGACCTATCACGTGGAAGCGATCGAGGAAGCGAAGCTCCGGGTATTTGGCGTAGTCCTGGATGTTTTGCAGGGGCGCCTGCTCGTGCTCACTGGAGAGCCACCAGCCCATGTGCGACCAGAAGAAGCCGCGGCGCAGCGGGCTGTGCACGTCCTTCTCCGTATCGGAGTGCTTGTGGTGAACACGGTGCGTCGAGGCCCACCACAGCGGGCCTTTTTGCGTCGCCGTGGTGCCGAGGAAGGCGAGCAAGAACTGGAACACACGGCTCGTCTTGTAGGCGCGGTGGCTGAAATAGCGGTGATACGCCGCGGTGATCGCGAACATGCGCAGGTAGTAGGTGCCCACGGCGAGGCCCACGAGGCTCCACGAAACGCCGCGGTAGATGGCCACGGCGGTGCCCACGTGGATCGCGATGATGCCCAAGAAGTCGAAATAAACGAGCGGGGAGCGCCCTTTCAGGAAGGTGGGAGCGGGCGCTTCGGGGGCGGTTTGCGAGGACAAGGCAGTCTCCTTCAAGCAGGTCGCCCAAGGATGCACAGCCGATGTCAGACCCCTGCACGGGCCCTGTCACGATTCGGTCATCTTGCTGATTTTACGCGCCTTTTTCGCGCTGCGTCAGGACCGCTTCAGGCGCAGGATGCGCAGCATGGGCCCCGCGGCGACGCCGATGGAGCGGGCACGGAGGGCGTCCCCGTCGAGGACGTAGGGACCCTCGTCGTCGAACACGACCCGAAAGCTGCCGACGAGATCGTCGAAGTGCCCTTCGCCTCCGATGCTGCGACCCATCAACACACGCGGCGCGCGCGGCCCGAGCTTTTGCGGCGCGAGGGGGCTCGCCACCAAGTGGGGCCGCAAAGGGTCCTCCGCGGCGCGGTAGGTGACGCGCATCGAAAGGCCCAAATCCCGCACGACGGCCGCGCAAACCAGGGACCACGCGCGCGGGTCGAGCGCGCCACCGTCGACCTCGATGCGACACGGGAGGGGCGTCAACACGCGCGCCGCGAGGGGCCCACCCACGAACGATTCGCCGAAGATCCGCGCGACGATGCGCGCCGCCGCGGCGAGACCGCGCGCACCGTCGGCCTCGTACAAATCGAAGAAGCGAGCCACGAGGCCCGTGCCGAAAATGAAGCCGACGCGCTCCTCCGTCGCCCCCGACGGTAGCTCCGCGCGCACGTGCAATGTGGGCGTCGCGAGCACCTCGCTGCGCGCCTCGGCGCCCGCGAGGGATCCTAAGATTCGCACGGGATTTCCGCGGATCCCGAGGTTACGCGCGACGGTCGCCACGGTGCCACAAGGCAGCGGCGCGATCAGCGGCAGGGGCCTGTCGCCCATCGCCCTACGCAGGGCGGAGACCCCCGCCATCAACGTGCCGTCGCCCCCCGCGAGGGCCACGGCATCGGGCGACTCGGCGGCGGCGCGTTGGGCAACACGCGCGAGCTCTTCGAGGCTGCGTGTCGCGTGGACCTCGGCGTGGCCCCCCGCCGCGCGGCGCAGGTCGTGGAGCAACGTGGGCCGCGTTTTCAGGGCTTTTGCCGTGGTATTGGCGATCACGAAGAGGCGCATCGCGGGAGCTGACACCCTACTATCGGAAAGGGACTCTTGCGCGCCAGCCGACCCCCCGGCAACGTATCGCCATGACGCGCTTTTCTTGGTCCGTCGCCCTCGTGCCCCTCTTCGCGGCATGTTCCATCTTGAATGCCCCGGACGACGTGACCCCCGGCACCACGTCGACGACGGGTGGCGGTGGCGAGGCCGGAGCGACGAGCAGCACGACGACTTCGTCCACGACGGGGACCGGGGGCCAGGGCGGAGGCACCGGCGGCGCCGGCGGCGACATGACGGCCGAGTGCGGCAATGACGTGTTGGAGCTGAACGAGGAGTGCGACGACGGCAATACGATGGGCGGGGATGCCTGTTCGGCCGACTGCAAGGTGACTGAGTTCGACGTCGAGATCGATCCCAGTGTCGGAAACGAATGGCCTGGAATCGGGCTGTCCAAGGCCGGTGGCGATGGCAGCTTCTTCGTCGTTTGGCGGTTTTTGGGCGTCTCCGCCAACGAAATCCGCGGTCGCGCGTACACCCCGACCGGTCTTCGCGTGACCCAGTCTCCCGTCAAGATCTCCACCTCCACGAGCCCCGGACAGGCGCGCATTGGCACGAATCACGAGGGTCGATCGGTCGTCGCCTGGCAAGGTTACGACGAGGCCAGTGTGGTGAAGTACCGCGTGATCGAGCCCGACGCCACGGCCGTCGATGTCGTCGACCAAGCCATCGCGGGGGCCGTGTCGTACAGCCTTATTTCGGTGGGCGCTTCGAGCAGTGGCGAGCTCGGCATGGCGTGGCTTGGCCCGAACCCGGTGGGCGCCGGCTACCTGGCGACCACACGGACGTTCGACACGGCCGGCTCCTTGGCCAACACCGTCAATCAAAACCTCAGCACGACAGACCAGTTTACCTACCCCGGCATCTGGGGGCTCGACTCGGGCTTCGTGGCCTCCTTTGGCACCGACGACGGCAAGCTCGGATCGTTTCAGCTCGACAGCATGGGTGTGCCCATCGGCTCCCTCTTCTCTTTGGCCGCCAATGCCAACTACAACCAAGACCCCTTCGGCGTTTGGGTCGGGCCCGCGAAGCAATTCGTGGCCGTCTATTCGCAGCTCGTCGACCTCGGCGCGGGCCTAAAATCGCGCGTTTCGATGCGACCCTTCATGAGCCCTGGCAACTCCGCCGTGCTCGACACGCTGGTCTCGGTCACGGACAGCGACCAATATTCGAGCCGCGTCGCCCGGCACTCGAGCGGACGTTATGTCGTCGTCTGGGCCGACTACCAAGACGACGGTGTGCCGGAAACCATCGACTGCGACATCTACGCCCGCGTGTTCGACGCAAACGGCACCCCGGCGGCCCCCGAGTTCCTGGTCAATCAGGTCACGACGAACTGCCAGAGCTGGCCCGGCGTGGCGGTGAACGACGCGGGCGATGCCATGTTTGTCTGGGACAACTACGACCCGCCCAATCAACCGCGCATCTCGGGGGTGCTGATGCCCCGCCTGCTGGCCAACTAGGTTCATCGACCCTCCGTGTCGCGCGAATCGACCCCTCCTCAGGGCGCAAGAGCGTTGCTCTCCCGGGTCACACGGGGCCCCTACCCGTTCCTTGCCCTGCTCGCGGCGAGCTCGTACCTCGGCTACCGCGCCATCACAGCCATCCTGCTCAAGGCGGGGCGCCCCGCGCTGCCCCTCGACGACTCGTTCATTCACCTGCAATACGCGGCGCGCCTGGCCGACGGCGCGTTCTTCTCCTACACCGCCGGACAGGGCTTTACGACCGGCGCTACGGCACCCCTCTGGCCCCTTTTGATGGCGCCCTTCGCAGCGCTCGGCGTCGAAGGGCACGACCTGATTTGGGTGGCTTGGGGCTTTGGCACCTTGGCGCACGCGGGGGTGGCCTACGAGGCGGGAAAGCTGGCCTCGGGCCTCGGCGGCAGACTGACCGGGATCATTGCCGCCCTGCTCTGTCTCGTGTTCGGCGCCTTCGCCTGGTTCGCGTGGAGCGGCATGGAGACCGTACCCCTCGCCTATGTGCTCCTGGCTTCCGCGCGCCTCGCGGCCGAGCGCATCGAGGCCGAGCGACCTGCCAAGGGATCAACGGTCTTGTTGGTGGCCCTCGGCCTGCTCGCACCGCTGCTCCGGCCCGAAGGCGCGCTCGCGTCGCTCATCGCAGCCACGGCCCTCGCCGCGAAGCCGGAACCTTTAGGTGTAAAACAACGCCTGTGGGGCCTTGCCCCCCTCGCGGGGCCGCTCGTCGTGCCCCTCACGAACGTGCTGCTCGCGGGCCACGCGACGTCGTCGACGACCATGGTCAAGTGGCTGGTGGCCAATCCGTATTACCATGAAACGGCGCTCTATGGCGCTGTCGGTGCCCACCTGCAACTGCTCTGGACGAACATCGTCAACGGCGGTCTGTACACGGCGGTGTTCGTGCCCGAGGGCGCGCGCCCGGTGATCGTGCTGGGCCTCGTGGCGACGCTCGCCCTGGGTTGGCGCGAGAAACGCTTGTTTCGCGCCCTCGCCGTGCTGGCCATTGGCTGCGCCATCGTGGTGCCCACGACCTACCTCAGCTTTCTGTGGAACCGCGTGCGCTACGTCTGGCCATTTTCTGCCGCCCTCCTGGTCGGCGTGGCCTGCTTGGCGGCGCTGCTCGGCGACGTGGCTGGCCGCCTGGCCCGACCCCTCAAGGCGCTCACCGCCCTGTTCGGCGCGTTCTTCATCTACAACCTGGCAGGTAAGCTCGACTGGACGCTGGCCGACCTGTCCCAGTCCGCGTACGCCATTGACGCGCAGCAGGTCTCGCTCGGCGAATGGGCCGCGGAGGAGCTACCGGAGGACGCGCGTATCGGCGTGAACGACACGGGGGCCATCGCCTACTTCAGCCAGCGGCAGACGTTCGACGTCGTCGGTCTGACCACGGAGGGCGAGGCGCCCTATTGGGTGAGCGGGCCCGGGTCGCGCTTCGAGCACTACGAAAAGATGCCGCGCGAGTCCCTGCCTACCCACTTCATCGTGTACCCCGAGTGGATGGCCTGCGATGCGGTGTTGGGGCCGCTGCTCACCGAGCGCGTGGTCGTCAACCAGTCGATCCTTGGCGGCGTGCGTATGGCGGCCTTCGAAGCGGACTACTCCCTGCTCGGCTCGGGCGAGCATCCGTACGTCAGCCACACGCGCGAGCGCCTGCTCGACCACTTCGATGTCTCGGACATGGAGTCGGAGGCCCTGCACCGCTACGGCCCGGGTTGGGGCGCCCAAGAGACCTTGAACGTCGTGACGGTGGGACGCGCTCCGCGCGATGTGGGCGACTTGGAGCTGGGTCCGTTGATCGCCGATGGCGGCCGAAACGGCCGACGCTTCGAGCAGTTTACGCTTTCGTGTAGGAAAGGCGCGCCGTCGACGCTGGTGGCGCGCTTGTCCGCCGAGGTGCCGACCCAGGTGGGCCTTGCCGTTGACGGGGTGCCGCTTACCACGCTGTCGCTCGCTGGGCCCGGGTGGGCAGAGTACACCGTGGAGCTCCCGCCGTGTGGGAGTGACGGGTCTTTTTGGGTAGGCCTCGAAGCCCTGGAGGGTGGGAGCTTCGGGGCCTATGGGTACTGGCTGTACGGGGACTAGGGCGGTGGTTGCGAGGCGCTCGACGGGGGGCTTACACCCCCCGTCGGTGACCGAGGGCGGGGGTTGCAGTGGGCTCGATGGGGGGGCTGACACCCCCCATGTCGCGGACGGTCGGGGTTACGGGGCGAGCTTGGCGACGAACACGTCGTTGGAGCCGGCCGTCGTCAAGGTGCCTAGGCCGAAGTCCAAGGTGCCCTGGAAGTAGCCGACCCACAACGCGTTGCCGGAGCTGTCCGTGGTGATGCGGCGGCCGTATTGGGCGCTCGAGTTGCCGAAGCGCTTCGAGTAGACGTGGCTGCCGACGCTGTTCAGCTTCAACACGAAGATGTCGTAGCCCCCGGCGCTCGTCAGCGTGCCGCCGCCGAAGTTCACGCTGCTCTGGAAGTAGCCCGAGATGATGGCGTTTCCTGCCGGATCGAAGGCACATCCGTAGGCGTAGTCGTGGGCGCTGCCGCCACCAACGGATTTGCTCCAAATGTGGTTTCCGTTGGTGTCGAGCTCGGCCACGTAGACATCGTAGTAGCTCGCGCTCGCCGACAGGTTGCCACCGCCGAAGTCGATCTTGCCTTGGAAGATGCCTGTCATCAGGATGTTGCCGTTCGCATCCGTAGCCACGGCGTTGCCAATTTGGGTGTCCGCGTCACCGTACTTCTTCGCGAACATGTAGGCGCCCGCGCTCGACAGCTTGAGCAGGAAGACGTCGACGCCGCCCGCGCTCACCAGGTTTCCACCACCGAAGTTGACGGTACCCTGGAACCTGCCTGTGAACACCACCTCGTTGTTCGGCATGATCGCGATGTCGTAGCCGTAGTCGGCCGACGAGCTACCCCAGCGGTTCGACCAGACGTGGGTGCCGTTGGTGTCGAACTTCGCGAGCCAGGGATCGTAGCTGCCGGTGGTGGCGTACGTGCTGCCGCCGAAGTTGATGCTGGTGCTCTGGAAGTAGCCACCCACGATGACATTGTTGGCGTGGTCGACCTCGACCGCGTAGCCGTAATCGTGCGTGGTGCCGCCGAATCGCTTGCTCCAGACGTGATTTCCAGAGCTATCGAGCTTCAATAGGAAGGTGTCGTAGTAGGTGGTCGAACCCGCATTGGTTAGGGCGCCGCCACCAAAATTGATGGTGGTGCTGCGGAACACGCCAGTCACATAGACCGCGCCGAGGCTATCCACGGCGACGTCGTAGCCGATGTCGTAGGAGGTCCCGCCAAAGGTCTTGGCCCAAACCAATGCGCCGGCCGCGTTGAGCTTGAGCACGAAGATGTCGTAGAGGCCCGCGCTCGTCACGGAGCCGGCGCCGAAGTTGACCGTGCCTTGGAAGTAACCCGTGACATAGACGTTGCCCGCGGCGTCCGTCGTGATGCCGTAGGCCGGATCGCTGCTCGACGAGCCGAACTTCTGCGCCCAAATCGTGGAACCGGTGCAAGACGGGGCCGAGCCGTCGCAGTTCTCGTCGCCGTTTTGCGCGCAGTTCTCCGCGGTGGGGACCACGGCGCCCACACAGCTTCCCCACACGCCCGCGTTGCAGGTCTGGACACCCGCCGCGCACAGCCCGACGCCCAACGTGCCCGCGGGTCCGGTGTAGCAGCTCTGCGTCTGACCGGTCAGGCAGATGCAAACGCCGCCCTCGTCGGTCTGACCATCGCAGTCGTCGTCCAGGTTGTTGCAGGCCTCGGAGCCGGAGGCGTTGACCTGGTTGCAGATGAGGCCGCCGCCGAAGCACGCGGTTACGCCCGCCGAGCACACACCGAGCAAGCCCGTGCTGCACGAAGCGCCCGAGTTGGGGTTGCCCTCGTCGACGACGCTGTTGCAGTTATCGTCAAGGCCATTGCAGCTCTCGGCCGCCGCGGGCGAGATCGCCGCGTTGTTGTCGTTGCAATCGCCGCCGCTCGGGACATAGCCGTTCGGTTGGCTGCACTGGGCCACGGTCGGGCTCACGGCACCGTAGCCGTCGTCGTCGCCGTCGAAGTACCAGATCGGCGGGTTCGCGACGTTGTTGTCAATGAGGGTATCGCAGTTGTTGTCCACGCCGTCGCACTCTTCGGGCGCGCCCGGGTTGATCTCCTCGTCGGCGTCGTCGCAGTCGTTCGGCAGGGCCGCGTAGCCCGCGGGCTGCGTGCACTGCGTCTTTTTGTTGCCCGTCACGCCGTAGCCGTCGTCGTCGGCGTCGAGGTACCATGTCTGAGACGTGTCCTGGACACAACTGACCGCGCCGGACACGCAATGGAAGGTGCCCGTGGAGCACGCGCCGGGCAGGCCGGTCGCGCACTGGGCGCCGCCGCCCGGATCACCCTCGTCGACCTGACCATTGCAGTTGTCGTCGATCAGGTTACAGGCCTCGGCGGCGCCGGGGTTGATCGCCGCCGACGCGTTGTTGCAGTCGCCCGACACGGCGGCGTAGCCCGCCGGGACGGAGCACGCTTGGAC
>CAYLJT010000410.1:0-7780 GCA_964383995.1 uncultured Polyangiaceae bacterium | reverse complement strand
AGACCACCGCGAAGCCGTCGCCGATGTCCACCACGCCCGCGTTCTCGCCGGGCCCTTGAATTACCCGCGGGCCCTTCGTGGGCAGCCGCGCCAGGTGCACACGGCTCGACTTGTAGGAGCAGTGCTCGCTCCACATCACGCTCAGCACACCGAGCTCCGCGTAGGTCGGCAAACGGCCGAGCCGCGCGCAGATTTTGTCCCATTCTTCGGCGCTGAGCTTGTGGGCCTTACCGAGCTCGCGGCTCGTCGTGGGGTCGCCAGGGAAAGCGGTGGGGGCTTCGAGCGATGTCATCGCCGCCCTCGTTAGCGCAAGCTGCTCTTCGCACCAAGCGGCGACAATCTTGGTATATGGTTATCCCATGCCGAAGCTGTCTCTTTGCCTTTCTCCCCTCGCTTTGTCCGCGATTTTGGCACTTCCCGCGTTTTTCTTCGGGGCCTGCAGCGACGACGACGCGCACCCACCGGCCGGCAGCGGCAGCTCCTCCTCCGGGTCCGGCACCACCGTGGGGTCGGGAAACGGCTCCACCGGCTCGGGGGGCTCGAGCTCGGCGAGCGGAACCGGCGGCTCGGGCGACGAGCTCGGCTATTGCGGTCTAACCTGCGGGGTTGACCAGGATTGTTGCCCCGCGGGCGATCCCAACTGCCCAGGAGCTTACCCCCACAACTGGACTTGTCCCGACGGCATCTGCCGCGCTCCCGAGTGCAAGAGCAATCAAGACTGCACGATCGCCAACACCGAATGCCACCCGACCAATGGCTTTGGCATCTGCTTTACGCCCTGCCTGGTAGACACCGACTGTGTTGCCAATCTTACGTGCACTGGCCAAGCCGACGACGGCGCCAAATATTGCACGACCACCCAGGCGGGCTGCACCATCGACGACGACTGCAAGGGCTACGGCAAGTGCTTTTTCGGAGCTTGTCGCTGCAAGCTTGACGGCGACTGTTCGGCGGACACCGTCGATACCTGCGTCTTTTAGACCATGCGCGCCCGACCCCTGTTCGCCGCCATCTTCGGCCTGCTCGCGGTGTTACCGAGCGAAGCGCTCGCCGATGACGCGCGTTCGATGGCCGTCGTCCCCGTCGAGGACGGCGGCTTGGGCTTGTCGATGGAGGTGCGCAGCGCCTTGGGTGGCCGCCTGATCGACGCGTTTCGCGCCCAGGGCGCCGACGTGGTCGCGGCGGTTGGACCGCCAAGCGCCCTGCGCGCGATCGCCGGGACCAGGCTCGTCGTGCGCGTGATGCCTAGCGACGCGGGCGCCGCCGTGCTGGCCGTGCTCTTCGATCTGGACAGCGGCAAGGTGGTCGGACAGGGCTACGCGCTCGTCGCGGGTCAACCTACCCTGGAGTCGCTGTTCATCACGGTCGACACGCTGGTCGCCCAAATTCAAGGTCGCCTCCCGCTACCCAGCGAAACGCCGCCGATTCCGCCGGATCTTGGCGATCTTCCCACGCCGCCGCCTCCCCCGCCGCCACCTCCGCCTCCCAACTACCCCCTCCATACGCTGCCTTACCCGCAGGTCGTTCAGCCCCCCGAGCCCCCACCGCCGCCCGATCATTCGGTGGTGCAGGTCGGCTCGAGCCCGGAGGCCGGGTGGTTCGTCGGGGCCTTTCAGGCGGGGCTCGTGTTCGCCGACGCGGAGACCTTCCGCGGTCCCCTGCAAATCGCCGGCTACCGCGCCCTCGCCAACGACTTCGTGGGCCTCGCGCAGGTCGGCCTCGGGCAGGTCGTTGTCCGAGATAGATTCATCGGCGGCCTTCAGCTCGCCATCGCGCGCACCGAGTCCAACGACTTCAGCGGCCTGGGTCAGATGGCCGTCGCCGAATCGCGGAGCTTTGGCACCTTCCGTGGCCTCTTGCATTTCGCGGGCGGCAGCAGCGAGGCCGAAGATCTGGTAGGCGCGCTGCAGCTTGCCAGCGTGGTCGAAGCACGGCGCTTCACGGGCTTCGCGCAGGTCGGCGCGGTGGCCAAGGCCGACGACTTCGTGGGCGCCCTGCAAATAGGCCCCTACGCGCGCGCCACGGAGCTTACGGGGGGCCTGCAGGTGGGAGGCTACGCCCGCATCGAAGAGGGCGGCTTCCACGGCCTCGCGCAGGTAGGTCTTGCCAGCGATGTGCAATCGGGCGACTTCGAAGGCCTGCTGCAAGTTGGCCTCATCACCTACATCGACAACGAGTTTCGTGGGCTGTTTCAGGTCGGTGGCCAGGCCTCCGCGGTGGGGGGCTTCTACGGCATCGCCCAGATCGGCGGCTACAGCTACGTGGGTAACAACCTGTACCGCGAGATCTTCGACGTCTACATCGACGACTCGGACTCCGAGAGCCAAGACTTCCACGGCGTCTTGCAGGCGGGCGTGGCATCGATCACCGACTCGGACTTCGTGGGTCTCGCGCAGATCGCCGTGCTCAACCTGACGGGAGACAACTTCAGCGGCGGCGTGCAGCTCGGGGCCGCGGCCAACTACGTCGACGCCGAGTTTCAAGGCCTCTTTCAGATGGCGCCCTTCAACTACAGCGAAGAGTTCTTTGGCGTCGCCCAGGTCGGGGCCTTCAATTGGACTCGCGACGGCGTGGCGGGCGCGCAGGTGGGCGCCGCCAACCTGAGCTTTGGCACGGTTTCCGGCGCCCAACTTGGCGTGGGCTACAACCAGGCCGACGAGGTCAACGGTGTACAGGTAGGCCTCGTCAACTACACGGATCGGCTGCGCGGCGTGCAGCTAGGGCTCATCAACTACTCTGGAGACGGCGGCCTACCCTACAGCGCGGTGGCGAACGTCGGTTTCTAGGCTTGACGAGGCGCGCCCTCACACGGCCCTTCGGGCGGCTGTCCTTCGACGCGTGGCTGAGCGTCCTGTGCGTGGTCACCGCGATCTTCGTCCTTGGCTATCCGCTCTTCGGCTGCCGCTATCCGCCCATGACCGACCTGCCGTTCCACGCGGCGATGACCGGCACGCTGCGGCACTTTGGCGACCCCACGTTTCATTTTCAAGAGCAGTTCGACTGGACTCCCCTCGCCGTCCCTTACCTCTCCTACTACGCGCTAGGCGCGCTGTTCATGGTCTTCTTCTCGGCCGTGACGGCGACCAAGCTAGCGACCTTCGTCTTCTTGGCGCTGCTGCCGGGGGGGCTCGCGCTCTATTGCCATGGGCTCAAGAAGAGCCCGCTGCTCGGCGCGCTCGGGCTGCTCGTCGTGTGGGGGCCCCTGACCCATTGGGGCTTCATCAACTACGTGGGAGCGATTGGCCTCTTCGTCTCCGCCCTCGGCCTCGCACTGTTGATCGCGGACCGGCCTACCTACCTTCGGCAGCTAGGCCTGCTGGTCGTCCTCGTGCTGTTGTTCTTCACGCACATCTACCGCTTGCCCTTCGCGCTGATCGGCGTCGTGGGCGTCGCGCTCGTCATGTTCCCGGTCTCGCGCCGCATCGTCCCCGTGCTTTGGCCGGTGCTGCCGGCCCTCGGGCTCTTGGCGCTCTGGTATCAAATCCGCCCCGAGGCCCTGGCCCGACCCATGGAGCCTCTGACCTTCCACTCCGAACGCTGGCACGAGCTCAGCGTGATCTCCCGATCGTTCTTCGATCCCGGGGAGGTGCGCGCGTGGAATTGGGGCGTGGGGCTCGCGCTGGCCTTCGGGGCGCTCGGCCTGCTGACCCGCTTGCGCGGGCGGGCTGGGCACGAAAAACCGGCTGGATCCAGGGGCTTTCGCGTCGCCGCCTTGCTCGTTTCGCTCGGCGCCGTGGCGGGCTCGCTGCTCCTGTTCTTCGTCTTGCCCCTGCAAATCGGCGACTGGTGGTATGTCTACCCGCGAGAGGCGACGAGCGCGGCGCTGTGCGCTCTCGCGCTGCTCCCGACCTTACCTTCCTCCAAGCTGGCGCGGGCTGGACTGCTCGGGATCGCACTTCTGGCGTCCATCCCCATCACGCTGACCGTCGCCGAGAACTACCGAGCGTTCGACGCGGAGACCGCGGATTTCGAGCGAATTCAGGCAAAAATTCCGAAGGCGCCGCGGCTCCTCTACCTCGTCTTCGATCACCAGGTCTCACCCCGCACGGTGTCTCCGTTCACGCATTTGCCCGCCTGGATTCAGGCCGAACAGGGTGGTTGGCTGAGCTACCATTTTGAAAAATATGGCGGCACGCCCATGCACTACAAGCCGCGTGAGGGGCGCGAGGACGTCATTCCACCGCCGACGCCCAACTGGTGGGAGTACACCCCGCAGCGCTTCGACGTCCTGACGCGGGGCGCGTTCTTCGACTGGTTCTTGGTACGGAAGCTCGACGATCCCGCGGCCTTTTTTGCGGCCGATCCGGACATCGCGCTGGTGGCGCACGAAGGTAAGTGGTGGCTTTACGCTCGAAAGCAGGAGTAAGATGCCGCGGATGATGCGAGCCCCCGCGCCGTTTTTCCTGGTCGCGCTGACCGTCCTCTCGTGCACCACCGCTCCCCAGGTGCATGAGCAGCATCCGCCGCGGGAGGAGCCCCCGACGCACATCATCCTGCTCGGCACCTCCGATCTGCACGGTCACCTGGACACGTTGCCGCTGTTGGGAGGCTACGTCGACGTCGTGCGCCGGGGTGGTACGGGCGTCGTGTTGCTCGACGCGGGGGACATGTTCCAGGGCACCCTGGAGTCGAACCTGGGCGAGGGCGCGGCGGTGATTAGCGCCTACCGCGCCGTCGGCTACGACGCGGTGACCATCGGCAATCACGAGTTCGACTACGGCCCGGTGGGGCCTGCGTCGATCGTGGCCGAAGGCGCACAGGGGCCCGACGCGGATCCGCGCGGAGCCCTGAAAGCAAGGGCCGCCGATGCCAAAGGCGCCTTCCCCTTCCTCGCCGCCAACCTGCTGGAAGATGGCAAGACCTTGGGCTGGGTCAATGTCTTGCCATCCACCTTGGTCGAAAAGCAGGGCGTGTCGGTAGGCCTCATCGGGGTCACGACCATCGACACCCTGAAGACCACGATCGCAGCCAACGTGGTGGGTATCGAGGTCACCCCGCTCGCTACGGCCATCACCAGCCAGGCCAAGGAGCTCCGCGCGCGCGGCGCTCGCCTCGTCTTCGTGGCCGCACACGCGGGCGGCGAATGCAAGGCGCTGGACGACCCCAAGGACCTCTCCACGTGCGACAACAGCGCGGAGATCTTCGAGGTCGCGCGGCAAATCGCGCCCGGCACGGTGGACGCGATCGTGGCCGGACACACCCACAAGTCGGTCGCACAAGAGGTCAACGGCATCGCGATCATCCAATCGGGCGCCTACGGCGCGGCCATCGCCTCCGTCGATTTCGAGCTGCGAAGCCACACGCCGCCCGGCTACGTGCGCACCATCTGGCCGCCGCGCCCGCTCACAGCGGACACCATGCTCGGCAACGTGCGTGTGCAGCCGAGCCCAAGCGTCGCCCAGCTGATTCAACCGGCCATCGATCTTGCCGCCGCGCGACGCAACGAGCCCCTCGGTGTCACGTTGGACGGCCCGTTTCCCACGGTTTATCGCGCGGAGTCCGCGCTCGGCAACCTGGTCGCCTCGCTGCTCTTGGAGTCGGACCCAACGGCCCAAATCGGCATCACCAACGCCGGTGGCCTACGCGCCGATCTACCACCCGGTGCGCTGAGCTATGGCAAGCTGTACGACACCCTGCCCTTCGACAACCGCACCGCGCGCCTTACCATGAAGGGTCAGGCGCTGAGGGAGATTTTCCGCAAAAATCTCTCGGGGAAACGCGGCATTTTATCGATCGCCGGGGCGCGCGTGGTGGCCTCCTGCAGTCAGGGTGATCTTGCCATCAACATCCTCTTCCCCGACAAGAAGAAGGGCGAGCGCCCCCTGCTCGACGACGAGACCGTGGTGGTCGTCACGAACGAGTTTCTGGCCACCGGCGGCGACGATTTCGGCCGCGCGGACAAGCTCGAAATGGCCGCCAACGCGCCGCCCTTTCGCGACAATATCGCGGCGCGCCTGCGCGCCCGGGGCGGCACCCTCAAGCCGGAAGATTGGCTGGTTGCCGGCAAACCGCGGGTGCTGCTGCCCACGGGCTCCTGCGGCGTGGTGCCAACCCCCTGACGGTCAGGCCTTCTTGCGCGCGGTCAGATCGGCATATCCGCCGCGGAAATACAGCAAAGGCTCGCCTTCTTCCACGTGCGTGCTGACGAGCTTGCCAATCATGATCTGGTGATCGCCCCCGGGCACCATCTCCACGAGCTCGCACTCGATCCAGGCCAGTGCGCCGTTCAAGATCGGTGTCCCCGTCAGGGCCCCCGGGGACCAGTCGCCACCCTCGAACTTGTCGGGGATACGGCTCGCGAAGCGGTTCGACAAGTCTTCCTGACTCGCCCGCAGGACATTGACGCTGAACGCCTTCTTCTGCGTGAACGCATGGAGGCTGGCGGTTCGGTTGTCGAGGCACACCAGACAGAGCGGCGGGTCCAGCGAGAGGGAGGAGAAGGCCGTCGCCGTGAGGCCCCAGCGCGCGCCCTGATCGTCGACGGTGGTAACTACCGTCACGCCCGCCGCGAACGAGCCCATGAACGCGCGAAAGTCGTCTTTCGTGATGATCGCCATGGCTCCCTTTTCGCACGATCGCAGGCGGACGTCACCGTTTCGGTGTATGAAGAGAGAGCAAGGAGCCTACCGTGATCGAGCAAAGCTTCATGAAAGCCCTGTTCCACGGCGTCATCGCCGAGGACATGATTTTTCCCTACCCTCAGCTCTCCGCCGAAGAGCGCGAGAACACAGGGCTCATCCTCGACAGCGTCCGCCGCTTTTGTTCGGCCAACGTGGACAGCGCGAAGATCGATAGGGAGCACGTCATCCCCAAGGAGGTGCTCGACGGGGCCAAGGAGCTCGGTCTGTTCGGCCTGCAGATCGCGCAGGAATACGGGGGAATCGGCCTCTCCGCCACGGCCTACGCGCGGGTCATGCAGGAGGTCGCCGCCATCGATCCTTCCATCGCCGTCACCCTCGGCGCCCACCAGTCGATCGGCCTGAAGGCCATCTTGCTCTTTGGCACGGAAGATCAAAAAAAGCGATATTTGCCGAGTCTTGCCAGCGGGGAGCGGGTCGCGGCCTTCGCCCTGACCGAGCCCTCGGCGGGCTCCGACGCGGCGGCAATCAAGACGCGCGCCGAACTCTCTGCCGACGGTACGCACTACATCTTGAATGGCTCCAAGATATGGATCACGAACGGCGGCTTCGCCGATCTGTTCACCGTGTTCGCGCGGACGAGCGCCCTCGAAGAGGGAAAAAAGCCGAAAATCACGGCCTTTTTGGTGGAGAGGGGCAAGGGCGTCACGTCGGGGCCCAATGAGCACAAGCTGGGTATCCGCGGCTCGTCCACGACCGAGGTCTTCTTTGAAGACGTCAAGGTGCCCGTCGAGAACATCGTGGGCGAGGTCGGGCGAGGCTTCCGCGTGGCGATGGAGGTCCTCAACAGCGGGCGCCTGGGCCTCGCGGCGGGCTCGGTCGGCGCGAGCCAAGCCCTCCTGAAGCTGGCCCTGGCCAGAGTGCAAGAGCGCCGAGCTTTTGGCCGAAACATCGGCGAATTTGGGCTCATCAAAGACAAAATCGCGACCATGTTGGCGGAGACCTTCGCGCTCGAATCAGCCACCTACGCGACCGCCGGCATGATCGACTCGGGCGCCAGCGACTATTCGGTGGAGAGCGCCATTTGCAAGGTGGTGGGCTCGGAGACGCTGTGGCGCGTCGTCAACGAGACCCTGCAGATCGCGGCCGGCATTGGCTACATGCAAGACTACCCGTACGAGCGAATGTTGCGAGATGCGCGC
>CAYLJT010000409.1:0-7790 GCA_964383995.1 uncultured Polyangiaceae bacterium | reverse complement strand
CAGGACGCGCAACAGGCGCACTTGCGCCTCCATGGGCATGTCGCCAATCTCGTCCTGGATCTTTGACAACACAGGCGGCTGTTTGCGGCGGTGCCCGCTGGGCGGACGTGCGTTGCTCTGGGTGAGTTTCTCCGATTTTTACGGTCGAATCCGTGCTTGAGGTGCAGCCTATTTCCTTGCTTGGGCACTACAGCCGAGCTCGCGGTTCGGGTGACGCGTTGGTTGCGCAAGAAAGGCCTTTTGCCTGCTGAGCGGCAGTCGCAGCAGGCAGAGCCCGACGCGCTGGAACAAGCGACGCAGACGGCCCTGCGTCTCGGACAGCTAGCCCAAGTGGATGGGCGTGGCAGGGCGGCACAGGCGGTCAGGGCGGAGCGGGAGGGCACGGCGGCGTCAACAACCGCCGCGGTGCCCGAGACCGCGGGGCTCGGGCGGGCGTGCCATGTCAGGCTTGCGCTCTCCCCCCCGACCGTGATTCCCTTGGCAACCACCATGAGCGACGCGCGGGGATGACGGCCACCGACTTCTTTCACATTGTAGGCAACGTCATTGACGGCCGCTACCGCGTCGACGCGGTGGTGGGCGAGGGCGGCTTTGGCGTGGTCTATCGCGGGTTTCACCTCGGTTTCGAAAAGCCGGTGGCGCTCAAAGTGCTCAAGATTCCCGCCGATCCGCGCCTTGACCGGGAGGCTTTCGTCGCCGCGTTTCGGGCCGAGGGGCGCCATTTGCTGGAGCTGTCGGGGCTGCACACGAGCTTCGTGCGCGCGCTGGATGCGGGCGTGCTGAACCTGCCCAGTCGCGGTGCAGCGTCCCCCGTTGCGCCCTACTTGGTGCTCGAATGGCTGGAGGGTGAAGCGCTCGAAGACGAGCTTGTGCGGCGGCGCGCGGCCAAGCTGCGGGGCCGCTCGTTGGCCGAGGTGATTGCGGTGCTCGATCCCTTGGCGCAGGCCTTGGCCTTGGCCCACGACCGTGGGGTTGCCCATCGCGACATCAAACCCGCGAACATTTTCTTGGCCGACTCCCCGGAGGGCCGAAGCGCCAAGCTGCTTGACTTTGGCGTTGCCAAGGTGCTGAACGACAGCGGGACGGCGGCCCAGCGCAACACCGCAGGAATGGACGGCGCCATGTTTTCTCCGGCCTACGGCGCACCCGAGCAGTGGAATCGCAAGAAGTACGGGGCCACAGGGCCATGGACCGATGTCTACGCCTTTGCGCTGGTGTGCGTGGAGCTGTTGACCGAGGCGCCGCCGCTCCACGGCACGCAGCCACCCGAGTGGTTGGCCTCCACCCTGGACGACGAGCGGCCCACCCCGAAGGCGCGCGGTGCGCGGGTGTCCGAGCAGGTGGAGGAGGTGTTTCGTAAAGCCCTGGCGCTCCACGTAAAAGACCGTACACCCCACCTGCGAGCCTTCTGGAACGAGCTTTTGGCGGCGGCCCAGGGGCGTGGTGCCACGGCCGATTCGGGCCGCGGCAACACCGTGGTGGGGCCGACCGTCGTGGCGCCCCTATCGGCCGCGCCGCTCGGCACCGAGCCCATGCCGCCCGCCATGCCCCCCGGCGGTGTTCCTCCCCAGGCGCTTGTTGCCGTGGTGCCACCGCCTCCCCCGCAGCAGCCTGTTGGCAACCTTGCCAAGACGGCCCCATGGAAAACCGCGGGGTTGGTGGCGGGGGGCTTGCTGGTCTTTGGACTGGGGGTGCGGGGCCTGGGTTTTTTTGACGAAGGTGCACCCACAGCGGTTGCGCCAAGCGCTCCTGTGGCCGCCGCGTCGGCGGCGCCATCGGCGGCCGTTCCAACGCTTTTGCCTGCGACACCTGGCATGGCTCGCCTGGCAGGAAGCACCTTCCAGATGGGGTCGGAAACGGGGAGCGATGCCGAAAAACCCGTGCATTCCGTGACGGTGCCAAGCTTTCAGATGGACATCACCGAGGTGACCGTGGAGGCCTACGCGGCCTGCGTGAAAGATGGGAAGTGTACAGAGCCCGATTCCGGAACGTATTGCAACTGGAAGAAACCCGCAAGAGACAGACACCCGATCAACTGCGTCGACTGGGAACAAGCAACAGCCTATTGCGGCTCTGTGGGCAAGCGCTTGCCAACCGAAGAAGAGTGGGAGTATGCTGCGCGCGGCACGGCAGGTCGGGAGTATCCCTGGGGAAGCGCAGCGCCCAGCAATCAACTCTGCTGGGACCGCCTTGGCGACGGCAAGCCCAACAGCACCTGCACCGTAGGTTCTTATTCAGCCGGCTCCACCCCCGAAGGCCTGATGGACATGGCAGGCAATGTTTGGGAATGGACGTCAAGTCCTTATTGCCCATACGGAAGCAATGGTTGTGCCGAGACAGCCCGTGTCCTTCGTGGTGGCTGTTGGTACTACTCGAGTCCGTCGTACGTGCGGGGCGCGAATCGCTACTTCTACGCGCCTTCGTTCCGCTTCTACCTCGTCGGCTTTCGCTGCGCGCGGGCCAATTAACCTTGACTCTTTATTCTTTTACCCTTTACCCGCGACCTCCATGCCAGTCTTAAGGGCAACGTGACTGCTCTGGAAGAGCGGCGAAGTCATGGTGCTCAACATAGCGACTAACGTGCTCGATGGCAAGGCAAAAAGTACTCACATCGCACCCAATCAGTCGTCTTCGAGAACGGTAAGGTCGCCCGTCGAGTCGGCGTCGGTTGAGGTTGTTGCGTCGTCCTCGACATCGTCGGCGGGGAGGTAGATCGGGTGCTCGCCCGCGAGCAGGTCAAGGTCGCGCAACAGGCTTGTGCGTAGCCGAGCTCATCGATCCAGAGCCAGGTCGCGTAGCCGTGTTCAGCCACCGCAGCGGGGCTGAGCACCAATGTTGTTGAGTATTCGCTTCGATTCGGCATACTCTCATGCGGCCTGGGTATGCAGCCCGTGTCAATCGTGGAGGCAGTTGGAACAACACGAATCCGTCGAACGTGCGGGGCGCGAATCGCAACAACAACGCGCCTTCGAACCGCAACAACAACGTCGGCTTTCGCTGCGCGCACCCGGCGGCGCCTGTCTGCCGTTTGGGTCAAGGCCCAGCGGCCCGTGCTTCGTCCGGCCCCTGCCCAGGGTCGCGTCGTGCCCAGTTCGCCGAGCCGCTCGGTGGATGCGGCCGGCGTGGCGATACCCCAAGCCCCCGTCCGCGTCTCCCGGTGATGCGGCCGCGGCGGGGGCCATGGGCCTTGGCAATTCAACGCCCGGCACGCAGCGCATAGACACCACGAGCCCGTCCGCGTACGCTGCCGTGGCCATGCCCCTCCAAGCTCGCCTCGCGCCCTGGTCGCTCGCGCTGCTGACCCTGTCCTCCCTCGGCTGTTCGGGCTCGCCTGCCGCAGCCGGGGCCTCGTTGCCCCAGGTCGATCGGCCGGGCGAATCGCGGTGCGGCGTCATGAAGAGTCAGGCCCAGCCGCTGATCGTGGAGTGGCCCTCGGCCGAGCGGGGCAAGCTGGAGGTGGCCATTCGTCGGGGGCCGGTCGCGGTGCGTTATGTCGGTTGTGAGATGGAAGTGCTGGGGCAATGTTCGGCACCGGGCAAATACATCTATGCGTCGCTCACCCGAAAACACGACCGGGTGGCCATGAAGGACGCCGACGACCTGTATGCCAATCTGCCTGTGGGGGCAGCCAAGCTGGAGGCCGAGCTGGCGCGCAGCGGCGAGCTGGACGTGGAGATGACCATTGTGGGTCGCATGGAGGCCGAGCGCACCGTGTTTCGCCGCGACGAGCTGCCCGCCGGCTGTCAAGACGCAACCCATGTGATTACCGCCGTGACCTTGGGCGCCTTCAAGTTCTTTGCGGGGGCCGAGGCCTCGGTGGGCGGCGAAGGCAGCGTGCTCGGCGCAGGGGCTGGCGCCAAAAGCAGCGCCACGCGCTCCCTGTTGAACAACGACGGTGATCCCGCTTTGTGTGAGAAGGCCAGTCTGCAAGATGTTAGTCCGCCGGAAGGTTGCGGGGCGTTGTTGAGGCTCGAGGTGGTTGCGCTTGGCGAGCCCAAAGCGGTCGAGTGCCCGGCCGGTACCTCGCTTCAGAACGGCGGCTGCGTGGCCAATGTGAACACGGCCTGCCCGGGCGGGATGAGGTTTGAGACGGGCAAAGGGTGTGTGCCGCTGGTCGCCGCGACGCCGGTGCCCACTCCCGCCGCAGCGACCGTTCCCGCGGCCGCCGTACTGCCCAGCCCCCGCGGCGCCGGCATGGTGAGCTTCACGGGCGGCACCTTTGCGATGGGCTCCAACAGCGGAGCGGACGACGAAAAGCCCGTGCACAGCGTGCGCGTAGGCGCTTTCTCGATGGACATCACCGAGGTGACCGTGGAGGCCTACGCCGCCTGCGTGAAAGATGGGAAGTGTACAGAGCCCGATTCCGGAACGTATTGCAACTGGAAGAAACCCGCAAGAGACAGACACCCGATCAACTGCGTCGACTGGGAACAAGCAACAGCCTATTGCGGCTCTGTGGGCAAGCGCTTGCCAACCGAAGAAGAGTGGGAGTATGCTGCGCGCGGCACGGCAGGTCGGGAGTATCCCTGGGGAAGCGCAGCGCCCAGCAATCAACTCTGCTGGGACCGCCTTGGCGACGGCAAGCCCAACAGCACCTGCACCGTAGGTTCTTATTCAGCCGGCTCCACCCCCGAAGGCCTGATGGACATGGCAGGCAATGTTTGGGAATGGACGTCAAGTCCTTATTGCCCATACGGAAGCAATGGTTGTGCCGAGACAGCCCGTGTCCTTCGTGGTGGCTGTTGGTACTACTCGAGTCCGTCGTACGTGCGGGGCGCGAATCGCTACTTCTACGCGCCTTCGTTCCGCTTCTACCTCGTCGGCTTTCGCTGCGCGCGGGCCAATTAACCTTGACTCTTTATTCTTTTACCCTTTACCCGCGACCTCCATGCCAGTCTTAAGGGCAACGTGACTGCTCTGGAAGAGCGGCGAAGTCATGGTGCTCAACATAGCGACTAACGTGCTCGATGGCAAGGCAAAAAGTACTCACATCGCACCCAATCAGTCGTCTTCGAGAACGGTAAGGTCGCCCGTCGAGTCGACGTTAGCTGAGGTTGTTGCGTCGTCCTCGCCGTCGTCGGCGGGGAGGTAGATCGGGTGCTCGCCCGTCGCTGTTGCCAGTCCTCGCTGCCGCCCCTGGCGTTGCAGCGTACCGGTCGACGTGGCGGCCAAAATCCACCGCCTGGTGGGGGCCCAGACGCTGCGCCAAACGAAGGACGGGCGGTAAAGTATCCCAGCCTTGTCCGGACGCATCTGGTGCTCACGCCGAGCGAGCTGCTCGCGCGTCTCTCGCTGCTGGTGACGCCGCCGCGCTATCCGCTCGTGCGCTATGGGGGGCTGTTTGCACCGGCGCGAGCGTGGAGAGGGCTTACGCAAAGCCATCGTGGCGCGAGCGCCTGGGCCGCCGCACGAGCAAGGATGTGCGACACCCCGAGACGTCGTTCAAAAAGGGAGGGTGGTGCATCGCGCCGGAGAAGAGCGCGCCGAAGTCCGCCCGGTCCCGCGTTTGCTACAGCATCGACCCCGCTTCACCACTGTTCGCGGCGCGCGGAGGTGCCGCGCGCCTTTGCATCGATCGCTGGAGAGGAGTTCTTCGATGAGCTACGTATTCCGTGGTCGATTGTGCGGCTACATCTGCGCTGAGTGCCCCGAGGCGCTCAGCGTGGTCGTCGTCAGGCTCTATTACGCTTCGGGCAAGGACGTCACCGCGCTCGCTCCGTGGCTCCGCCGACGAGCGCAATGGGCATGGTAGAAAGCCAAGGCATCCCAGGATCGGGTCCACGAAGTCATCATGGTGGGCTCGGCCCGTTGTGTTCGAAGGGGAAGTGAACAACGACCGGCGTCGTGCTCGACTTCTTCTGGCCGAGCTCACCGTCAGCGCTGTTGCCCCCAGCAGACAACCGGGCCATCCTCGCGTACAGCACATGCGAAGTCGTCGCCAAGGCAGAATGACTGTACCGGGCCAAGTTCTTCAACTGGTGTTGCGACCTCGTCGACGACGTTTCCCGTGCCCGGGCGGGTTCCCACGCAGGACACTGCGCTACACGCCGTTCCATTCGAGGGCCGCGGTCACCGTCGATCGGTTCGCGAGCTACAACGACGATCTCGCCTCCGAGCCCTCGGTTGATGGTCGCGGGATCACCTTCCTCCTGATGTCGGCGGACCACATCGGCGTTGTTCGAAGGTCTGTCGTGGACGGCACTGCCGCGTCGCTCGACGACCTTGCCTCGGTGCTTTGATGAAGCCGCATCGGTCGATCCTCGTGTTTGCAGGCGCCGTCCTCACCCAGGGATGCAGTTGCGGGTCCCCGGAGGAGCCCACTGACGCAGGTCCCGTAAACTCCTCCGTCGGCAGCAGCACGACATCCACGTCGAGTACGAGCAGCAGCACCACCGCCACGTCAAGCACGGGAGTCGGTGGAAGCGACGCAGGTCCCCCCGAGCCCATGCCTTGCCCCGACTGGCCGGGATGGGAGACGTGGGATGACTTCGCCCCCGAGTGCCCCTTCTGCGTGCCGATCACCAAGGAGGCGCTGCCACCTCCCATCCAATGGGAGCCGTGCCCTCCCGAATCGGGGTTTGCGTCCGGGTGCCGGCAGATGAAGGCGGATTGGCCTGCTCTGTACGACGCGCCGTTCACCGGCTTTTCGTCGATCGACGTGCAGCCGGACGGCAAGGTGCTCATTCAGCTCAATCGGTTGTCGCTCGTCCAGCCCAACCCATTTCGGTTCTTCATGGTTGCGGAGGCAGATGGACCGGTGCTGTCGGCGTTTCTCGACCCGCGCGACGAAGATGATATCAAAGGGTGCAATCCTTACCTCACGATTTGGGCTTCTGGCGGGGTCCGCCAAGGAAGAGCTGTGTTCACGATTCATGGCGAGTCCCCCAACGATGACCTTCAGGGCGTCGTTCCTGAAGCGGTCGTCGGGGGGCCCGTCGATGCGCTGCGTCCGGAGGTTCTCGCGACCTTTCCCGAAAATGCTCGTACTCCAGCAACGTCGGACCTGCTTTGGGGCACGCGTCGCCAGGAGGCAATCGACGTCGCTCTCTGGGGGGAACCCCTCGCAACGGTCTTTACCTCGGCAGACGCGGGTGGCCTGGGCCAGGATCAGCTGTTCCCGTTTCACGACACGGTGTTCTGGCTGAGTGGCAACCTCAATATCATGGGAATCATGGCCTACCGCCCAGAGAAGGGCGCCTTCCCATTCATTGTCTATCCAGGCGATACGAGCCACGGTGCCTATGCCCTAGGAACCGACGGCGTGAATCTCGTGTGGATCGACGGGTCAGGAAAAGCGCCGGGCGCCCCGATCTACCCCGTTCAGTCCATCATGACGTCGCCGTTCACCAGCGACCCATCCGCGCTGGTCCCGAAGCGCCTTCGCTCCTATCCCTCCGCCTACGGAACCATCGAGACCTTTGCCGTGGGTTGTGGCTACGCGGCGCACTGGTTAGGTGAGGGAGGCATCGTCGTGGTGCGCCTCTCCGATGGCGTCTCCTGGATCTTACAGGCCAATTGCCCCGCGGTCGCCCCAGGCCTGTGGTGCCCGAGCTTCGTCTACGCGGTCACGTGCGAGGAGATCTTCGTGCGCACCGACGTCGGCTACACCAAGAACATCGCGCGTATTCGGCTCGACGCCCTTGGCCCGGAGATTCCGCCCGACTGATCCCCCTTTACGCGGCCGCCACGTTCGTGCCGGAAGGCCACGCGTTGCTCTCGACACCTCCAGCCCATCCGCCCGACCCCTCAGCGCTCGATCCGCACACCATGAAAGGCCATCGCGCGCTCCA
>CAYLJT010000408.1:0-7790 GCA_964383995.1 uncultured Polyangiaceae bacterium | reverse complement strand
CGAGCGTGATGGTGTAGCCCCGCGCCTCGTCCCCCTCGACCACGTGCAAGAGGCCGTGAAAGCGCGCGGCGCGAAACAGCGCTCGGTAGGTCTTTGGGGCCTCGCCCTCCACGCGAAGCACGATGCGTCGTGCGCGCAAAAGGAGCGCCTGCGCGAGCGCGAGGTCGTAGCGCTGGAGCAGCTCCTCCGCGCCGATGGGCTCGAAGTCGAGCAGCACCTCGGCCCCCTTCAAGTCCGCAAAGAGCCGCGTTTCCACGGTGCTCGCAGCGATGCCGAGCTGGGCCGCCGCCTCGGCGAGAACGGCGTCGCGATCGAAGGTCTCGCGCAGACCGAGGCCACGATGGGCCCTCGCGGACGCCAAGAACACCGTCTCGCGAATGGCCGCCGGATCGGGGCCTTCGGAGACGCCGTAGGTCGCACGGTCCTCGCACAGCTTGCGCAGTCCGAGGGTAATAGGCCGGTCTTTGACGGCGTGGGGCAGCGCGTCGAGCACGCCGTCGACCTCGTCGCGGGTCAAGCCCACGAGGTTCTTCAGGGTGCCCGTGAGGGCCTCGGCGAAGGGCAACAACCGCAGTCGGGTGGGCCCTTGCAGGTAAATCGGCCGCACCTCTTCGCCGCGCCGCCGAGCTCGCACGAGATCAGCGGTAAGCAACGTGATCGCGCCTCTTCTCGCTGGTCCGCTCCTCGGCCGTGCCGGAGGCCACGAGCTCGTACAAAATCGCCTGTTTCCCCGCACCTTTTCGCAAAATGCGGCCGAGCCGTTGCACGTGCTCGCGCACCGAGCCGTTGCCCGAGAGCACGATGGCCACGTTGGCCTCGGGCACGTTGACCCCTTCGTTCAGCACCTTCGACGTGACCACCGCGTTGAAGGTGCCCGCGCTGAACGCCGCGAGCACGGCGGCCCGCTCTTTCACCTTGGTTTGGTGCGTGATGGGCGGCAGCAAGAAGCGCTTGGCGATCGCGTAGACCGTGGCGTTGTCTTCGGTGAAGACGATGGCGCGATCGGCCCGATGCTCGTGGAGCAGGCGCGCCAGCACGTCGAGCTTGCCGGGTGCCGCGAGGGCCAGGCCCTTTTGCTTTCGATACGCGAGGAACGCTTCGCGACCTTCGTCGCTCTGCGACGATTGCATGATGAAGTCGCTCCAGCCCGAGCCGCGATCCATGCGAATGCCGCGACTGCGCAGAAACCCCGTGTAAATCGCGCGTTCGTGCTCGTAGATGGCGCGCTCTTCGGGGGAGAGAGGGACCTCCAAGCGCACCGTTTCGTAGGGCGCGAGGTAGTCCCCTTCGAGCTCGTTGATGTCTTTGCGAAAGACGACGGGACCCACGAGCTCGGCGTACAGCGACTCTTTGCCGTCGCTGCGCTCGGGGGTGGCGGTGAGGCCCAAACGAAAGGGCGCGAGGCACATGCGCGCCGCCGTCGCGTAGGCCTCGCTCGGCAGGTGGTGGCACTCGTCGAAGATCACGAGGCCGAAGCGTCGACCGAGCCACTCCATGTGGAGCTGCGCCGAGTCGTAGGTGGTGACGGTCAGCGGCGTGACGTCGTGGTAGCCGCCGCCCACGAGCCCCACGGGGCCTTCGAAGGTCGCGCCGAGCTCGCTGTACCACTGGTTCATGAGGTCGAGCGTGGGCACCACGACGAGCGTCGCGCGCTTGCGCGAGCGGATGGCCTCGATGGCGACGAAGGTCTTGCCCGAGCCCGTGGGCAGCACGACGACGCCCCGGTGCCGCGCCCGCTCCCACGCCGCGAGCGCGTCGCGTTGGTACGGAAAGGGCTCGCGACGAACACGCGGCGAGGCGTCCAGCTCGTCGTAGGCGCGGGCCTCGTCGACGTAAGAAAAGCCCTGGGATCGCAGCCAAAGCACGATGTTCGCGTAGGCCACCGCAGGGGCGCGAAACACGTTCTCTCGCGGATCCCACGTGAGGCCCCGAGGTAATTTGAGCACCAACGATTCTTCCGGGTCGATGCCCGCGAGTCGCACCGTGCCTCCTTGAAACGAGAGCACGTACGGCGCTCGGTCGTCGCCGAAGGAGGTCATCCGGGCCGACTCTACCCGGGTGTGATGATGCGTGCTATCCGCATGGAAGAGGCGGAGAAACATGGACAAAAACCAAGGTCCGTTGGCGCCGGGGCTGCTCATCGCGTCGCCCCCTCTGGGCGACCCGAACTTCGATCGCACGGTGGTGTTGCTCGCTCTTCACGGCGAAGGAGGGGCCCTTGGTTTTGTGATCAACCGCGTGGCGCCCATCGAAGCGACCGACCTCTTGCGGCAAGCCGGCTACGAGGTGGAGGGCATCAGCTGCGAGCTGCCGGTGTACCTCGGTGGCCCGGTAAAACCCCGCTCCGGATGGATCATCGGCCGTGACTTGGGAGAGCACGATGGGCTGATTCGCGTGGACGATCGGGTGGGCGTGACGTCGTCGCCCGGAGCCTTCGACGCGCTCGCGGCCGATTTGCGCGCCGCGGGGCCGGCGGCCGATCCCAAGAGCCGCATGATCTTGCTTGGCTACAGCGGCTGGGGACCGGGGCAATTGGAGGCTGAAATCGCGTCTGGCGCGTGGTTGCCGGTGCCCCTCGACAACGCCGTGCTGTTCGACATCGACGCGTCGAAGCGCTGGGAAAAGGCCTACCAACGCATGGGCCTCACCGCCGCGAGCATGATGACCATGCGCACCGTAGGCGAGGCCTGAGAGCGCGCGTTCTCAGGGCAGGCAGATCGAGACGTTCGGGATGCCGAAGTTGTAGTTCGGTTGGCAGGTCTGTCCCGCGGGGCAACCCCCGAGCCCGGCGGGCGTGCCCGCGGGCGCCGTCGTGTCGCAGTTGTAACGGCAAACGCCCTGTTCTCCCTGGGCCGCCGCGAAGCAGAACTGCATGTCCTTGCAGTCGTTCAAGAACGTGCAGTTCTCGCCCTCTTCGACCTGCGTGGGGCTCGGCGGGATGCACGTCGTGAGGCCCTGCGTCGTGTCCTCGATGTGGCACTCGCTGCCGTCGGGGCACGCCATGTCTTGGAACAGCGTGCACATCTCGGCGTAGCTGCACACCATCGTGAAGTACTCGGTCTCGTTCCAGTTGACCTGCAGGTTGCAGGCGCCGCCTCCGCAGGGCTGGTCGTTGTCCGGGCAACAGAACGCGAGGCACTGGTTCAAGCAAATCAAACCGGCCTTGCACTCGCTGTCGTCCGTGCAGTTCTCGGCGGGCCCCTTGAGGCCGCTCGACACGACGCAAATCGTCGTCCAGTCCGTGCCCGTGTACTTGGGCTTGCAGGTCTGCCCTTGCGCGCAGTTCTGTTGGAGCAGATCGCACTCGCCGACCGCCATGTTCGTGTAGCCGTCGGAGCATTCGATCATCGAGGAGCCCGTGCTCGCGGTCGTGCTCGTCGTCGCGGACGTGGTGCTCGACGGATCGCCCCCGGTGCCCGTCGTGGCGTCGGTGGAGGTGGTGCTCGTCGAGCCACCTCCCGCGCCCGACGAGGAGCTGTCCGATTCGCTCGAACAAGCCGCAAAAAAGGCCGCGGGGGCCGCCAACACGACGAAGAGAGCGGATAGGCGAAGGGCGCGCATGCCAAGAGAATACACCCGAGGCCCGAGGGACCCGAAAATCGCTGTGCTCTGGGGGCGATGGGGCACGGATCGGACGCACAAAAACCGAACGCCCTCCGGGCTTGTCCCGGAGGGCGTTGGGCGCGTTCAGCTTCGGCGCGAACGCGGGACGCTCTCAGCTACCACCGGCACCGCCGCCGGCACCACCGGCACCGCCGGCGCCGCTCGTGGAGCCGCCGCCCGAGCCGCCCGAGCCGCCGATGCCGCCGCCGCCCGCGCCGCTACCGCCCGCACCGCCGCCGCCGCTGCCCGTGGGATCGGGCGCCGCGCTGCCGAGCGGGTAGATCGTATCGAGGCAGAACGGACCGTACTTCGTGTCGGTGCATACGTCGTCGCCCGTGCACTCGTTGCCGTTCGGGCACGCCGTAGCTCCGAAGCAGAAGCCGTTGTCGACGAGGCCGTCGGACACGCCACCGATGCCGAAGCACCACCAATCCGGGTTGTTGCATTCGTCGTGCTGCTTGCACGCGGGGGAGCAGAAGCCGTAGTCGCCCGGGCCGTTGTCGCTCGGACGGAAGACGCACAGGCCTTCGGTCAAGCCGCCGCAGTCGTAGGCGTCGACGTCGCCGCCGAGCACGCACGAGTTCGAGCACATCGTGACGCCGCTCGTGAAGTTGACGCAGGTGCCCGCGCAGGTGGGCTCGGAGGCGTTGGGGTCACACGGTCCACCGTTGGGATCGCCCGTGTTTTCGGCTCCGGAATCGACGCAAACGCGGAAGCGCGGATCGCACACGCGGCCGTTCGGGCACTGCTGATCGCTGCCGCAAGTCGGGATGCAAACGTCGCCCGCGCCCGTGATCGGTGTGCAACGCACGTCTTCGCGGCCGTGGCACTTGTTCTCGTCCAGCGGGTCGTCCAAAAACTCGAGCGCCGGCCCGATCTCGCAGTCGAGGAAGCACTCGCTCACGCCGTCAAAGCTGAGGCAGGTGCCGCCGTCGCAATCGCTGTCGGTCTCGCAGTCCTTGGTGCAATAGCCGCCCGCGGGCCCGCCACCGATCACGGGGTCGTTTTCGGTGGGCGTGATGCACCGCCCGCCGTCGCCGCAATCCGAGTCCTCCTGGCAATCGAGGCCAAGCTTGCTTTCGGTGCCGCCCGACGACGTGGACGCGACCGTGGTGCCGGTGGTCGCGGAGGTCGTCGTCGACGTCGAGCCCCCTGAGCCGCTCGTGGTCGTCGCGGTGGTCGGGACGCCCGACGAATCGTCGCTGCCGCAGCCGGCCCAGGCGGCCATGACCCCCAACGAAAGGAACAACGGAATCAAACGGTGAGCTCGCATCAGTGCCTCCAGAACGGGACGGGCGAAAGTAAGGAAATCGCCGCAAAACGACGTATCGGCCAGCTTATCGGAGTGGACGCCAGCGGGCTACTTTATGCGTCGCAGAAAATGTGCCTCGGGCCCGCGATGAACGCACGAAACCCGCGGCATCGACGCGAATCGTTGGAGCAGGAAAGGTTCGCGTGGCAAGTCGCCCCACGAATCCGCGCGCGTACCTCGCCTCGGCACAGGGGCGACGGCGTCGCGGCCTAGCCGAGAACCACCCGAAACACGCGTTTCGAGTCCGACAGGTAATAGTAGGTCGCGCGGTCGTCGTCGCCCAAGAGCTCGACAATGGCCGACTCCATCTGGTCGGGGCTGAGGGAGTTCGAGACCTCCCACGTGGTCGGGGTCACCTCGTCGCCTTGCCACGGGCCGCGGCACAGCTCGACGAGCTTCGCGCGGTTTTTCTCGTCCTTCACGCTGAACGTGAGGATGTAGTCGTGGTTCATGAAGCCGCTGTAGAGCTTCGCGTCGCGGGGCATGCTCTCCTCAATCGCGGGGGCGCGTCGCGCCGAAGGGGCCTGGAGGAAGGGGGGCTTGGACCTCGTCGTCGTCTTCGTCCTCGGGGCGTTTCGCGGAGATCGTGAACACGTGCAAGAGGACGAGCGCGGCTCCGAGCGCCACCTGGAGCTTGCCGAGGCTCTCCGCCTGCTTGTGCAAGGCCTCCATGCGCATGCCGTCGTCGCCTTCGTTTCGGCGGGCGCCCGCGCGATGCAGATCGTTGATGGTCGGCGTGACCACGATCGCGATGTAGGCCGCGCTGGCCGTCATGAGCACGGCGATGATGCGACGCGCGCGGGCGGTGAGGGCGCGCGCGCGGCGCCCCGCGAGCAAGGTGCGCAACACCTCCGCGGCCATCACGATCGCAGCGCAGCCAAGGGCGATTTGATCGAAGCGCGCAAACGCGGCGCCCATCGCGTCGCCCGAGAGCGGCGCCGGCGTCATGCGGAAAACGAAGGGCGCGGCGCATGCGCCGAGGGCGACCAGGCCTCCGACCCAAAAGCCCGTCGCTAGCGTTGCTACCGACGCCGCAACACGGTCGACGACGCTCCTCCGCGCGCGTCGTTTCACCTCGTCGCTAGGCCCAAGATCGGCTTCGGAGAAACGCTCTTCCGTCATCCGCCAAGGTTCTCCACGGCGGGCACCATAGCAGGCCCCACGCGCGGTCGATTCAAGACCCTTCTCCCGCGGAGGATGCCGTGGGCGGGCTCTCGTCGATCAGGGCGAGCGCCTCGCGCACCGCGCCCGCGTCGGCCCGGCCTTGGGCCCTCAAGTCCTCCAATTTCGACCGCGCATCCGCCAGACGCGCACGTCCCGCGGCGGCCACGGCGAGGGCCCGAACGTTTCCGTCGCGCGCCCCCAAATCCGCGAGAATTTCGGCCTTTGCGCGGGGATCGCCGAGCCGCGCCAGGGCCACCTTCGCGTGCCACGAAAAGCGGTCGCGAAAGAGCCCGAAGCTCCGGCCGAACGCGCGCTTCGTCAGCGCCGTGCGGGCCCGTTCAAGGCCCAAACGTCCTGCGAGCTCGATGGCCTCGGCGATGTCTTCGCCGTCCGGTGTCGCGAGGCTGCCGTCGATGATCGACACCACGATCTTCTTCGCCCCCGCATGGCCCGTCGGCGCCAGCAAAATCGCCGCCGCACCGCGCACGCGCGCGTCGTCGTGGCTGAGGAGCTTCTTGGCCCGCGCCTCCACGCGGGGATCGAGATCGTCACCCTCGCGCGTCTCTTCGATCATGCGCAGCGCCACATGGCAAACGAGCGGATCTTTGTCGCCCGTGCGCCGAAGCAGGACGTTCTCGACCTCGACCCGGTCCTGCGTGACCCGCGGGAAGGCGATCGTGGCTTGAAAGCGCACCTCCGGTTGCTCGTCGGAGAGGGCCTTCAAAACATGGGGTTTCGCGCGCGCGTCGCCGAGCTCGCCGAGGGCCGTGAGCGCCATTTCGCGGACCCGCACGGCCTTGTCCTGAAGTGCGTCGATGAGCGCTTCGACGGCCTCTGTGGCGTCGAGATCGGCCAGCGCCACGGCCGCCGCCGCCCGCACCTCCGGCGCCTCGTCTTTGAGCGCCCGCGTCAACGCCGCGATCACTTCGTTGCGATGGGCTTCGGCGTGCGGCGCGATGTCACGCACGGCCTCGAGCCGCACCGCTACCTTCGCGGAGGAAAGATCGCGCTGCGCAGCGGGGAAGTTTCGAGGGAGGAGCGGGACGCGAAACATGGCCCGATCAGGGCGAGCCGCCGCCCCCACCGCCACCGCCCGCGCCATCGCTGAACGCGGAGGGGTCCGGCGGGAAACAAGCTTCGGGCGGATCGCCGCTCGGCGTGGCTGCGGGGCCCGTGAGCCGCGCCAGACAGACCTTCACCGAACGATCGTCGTCGACGATCAGGGCGTCGCGATCGGAGGGGTGGATGCAGACGTAGTCGTCCCGGCAATCGGAGTCGTCGTCGCACAGCGCCATGCAAAACGATCGCTCGAAGCGCGCCCATTCGCCGTCGTCGGCGGTACCGCACGCGGGATCGAGGCTGCCGTGAAACGCGACGCAGGCCCCCTCGTCTTCGGGGCAGGTGTTCGGCTCGCAATTGAAAATGGTGCAGTAACCGCCGGGCTGCGTGGTGTCGCACAGGCGGTCGCCCTGCGTCGAGCAGTCGGTCGACGTGCTGCACGCGTCGCCGATTGAAGGCTGGCAGCCCGTTCCAAACGCGAAGATGGCGGCCCCCGCAAAGGCAAAAGCCATCCGTTGGACAAGGTCTGCGGCGAGCATCGGGAGGGGGACCCTAATCCATGGCCGGCCGACGGGCGAGGCCCCTCGGAAGGGGCCGTGCATTCCGTTGACATCATCGGGGCTGTTCTCTACACGGATGGGGTTTCCCCCCA